>CAZDGT010000227.1:0-19394 GCA_964504905.1 uncultured Bordetella sp.
TTCATGTGATGCAGCAATTCGGCCTGGAAGCGCAAGCGATCTTCAACATTCTGGACATCGATCATTTCCACTATCGGCAACGCTCGCGCGTGCGCCCGGTTTTCATGACCAACCGAATGCTGGAGCCGCTCTATAACGTCGAATGTATCTTGCGGGCGTTCGCGATTATTCAGCGCGGCTATCCGGAGGCCACGTTGAACATCGCGCACGACGGCCCTAGTCGCTCCGGTCTGGAGGCGCTCGCTCGTGAGCTGCACCTTCAAAACGTCGAATTTCTGGGCGGCGTGCCGCATGACCGCGTAGCCGCGCTTTATGATGCAGCCGACATCTACTTGACCACCCCCAACATTGATTGCATGCCCGGGTCGCTGCTGGAATGTTTCGCCTCCGGAATTCCGGTGATCGCGACGAACGCCGGCGGCATTCCCTACATCCTTACTCACGAAAGCACTGGACTTTTGGTCTCCGTAAATGACCACGAAGCGGTCGCGCAAGCAGCGTTTCGCCTTGTCGACGATCCGGAATTAGCCGAGCGCCTCACCAGGAATGCTCGCGAGGAATGCGAGCGTTACCGCTGGAGTGAAATTCGCGACCAGTGGGTGCCGCTCTACCATCGCCTCGCGGCGGAGAAGTGACCGTGCGCTCACCCAAAGAAATACTTTTCCGGCTGCGCCAAGAGTCGCGCAATTTGTGGATGCTGGCGCGCCCTCCGCAAGGTGCGCCGGAGATGAAACGATCCTGTCTATTGCCGCCTGTCTCACCGATTGTAGACCGGATCCGCGGCACAGAGTTTGCGGATGGAATCGTCGCTATCGCCGAGCAGATTTTGCAACACCGGTTCCCGCTTCTCGGATGTGTGGTCGAGACTGGACCGAAGATTTCCTGGAGGCGGGACTACCAGCGGGGCATCGAAACGGGCCTCGACTATTTCCGGCGCATCCCCTATCTCGATGTTTCGCGGGCAGGCGACCACAAGATCGTTTGGGAGCTGAATCGTCACCAGCACCTGGTGATTCTGGCGCAGGCTTATTTGCTGACCGGCCGTGCTGCATTTCTCAACGAATTGGCGGCTCAGCTTGCAAGCTGGATGGATGACAACCCCTTTCTTCGCGGTATCAACTGGGCTAGCTCGCTGGAGGCAGCATTTCGCGCGCTTTCGTGGATCTGGGTTCTTCACCTTGTGGGCGAAAAACTGGAACCGACCATTGCCCGCCGAGTGCGGGTCGCCCTTCACCAGCACGGCTGCTTCATCGAGAACAATCTCTCCATCTACTTTTCTCCCAATACCCACCTGCTGGGCGAAGCGGTCGCCTTGCACGCTCTCGGGCGTGTGTTTTCACACAGTTATTGGGAGAACGCAGGAGCTCGCCAGGTCGAGAATGAAATTCAGCGCCAGCTTCACCCTGATGGCAGTCATTTTGAACAATCCAGCTACTACCACGTCTATGCACTGGACATGCTCATTTTCCACTTCATAATTGCGCGAACGGATTGTGACGGCGCTTTGACGCGAATGGCCGAGTATCTCGCGGCGTTGCTGGGGCCGGCTCACACTCTGCCTTTTTTGGGTGATGACGACGGTGGCCGCTTCTTTCATCCCTACGGAGAGCGCAACCGATTCGCGCGCGCTACGCTCGCCACCTGCGGCGTGCTGCTTGACCGGCCCGAATGGATTGGCGACCCGAGGGATATCTTGGAACAAGCTCTTTGGTGGCTGGGTCCAGAGCGCATGCCCGCGAGCAGCGGCGCCCCATTACCGCATAAGTCGCATCTGTTTTCCGACACGGGAATCGCTGTGATGATTTGCGGTGATCGGCAGGTGATCGTCGACGGAGGTCCGTTCGGCCCTGGCCGCGCCGGGCACAGCCACTCCGATACTCTCGGCGTTCTTGTGCGCGCGGGAGAACGGGAAATCCTGATTGATCCTGGAACCTACACCTACGTCGGCGATTCGAAATGGCGCGACTGGTTCCGCGGGTCCAGTGCCCACAATACAATCCAGATTGATAAGCGCTCGCAAGCTATGCCGATGCGTCCGTTCTGGTGGGCCGACTTGCCTCGAGTGCAAGTGCGCGAATGGGTCACAACCGCGGAGCACGATTTCTTCGACGCAGCGTGCCGCTACCGTGACATCGTCCACCGGCGGCGTGTGCTGTGGATCAAGCCCGATATCGTCGTGATTTTCGATGAAGTTCAGGGCTCCCCAGGAGAGCACCTCATCGAACAATTCTGGCACCTGGAGAACAACGCTCTCGCGACATTGGCGCTAGAGGACACTCCGCTTCGAGAGGAAGGATGGCGCTCACCCGTGTTCGGCCAAAAACTTTCAGCACCCGTGCTTTGCGTTACTCGCAAGCAGCCATTGCCTTGTTTCCTGGCAGCGGCGATTGTCTTTGGCGCGCCTCAACAAGTGACCCTGAACCATCTGGCGGACGGCGAGCAGCATCGCATTAACCTCCAAGGTCCGGTGCAAGTGGAGGTCACGATCTCTCCGTCGGGCATACCGAGCTATCGTTTGGAGGCCGCCTTGCCGAGAAATTCGTCGTAAATCGTTTCCATCCGGCGGGCCATTGCCCGCAAAGAAAACCTGTCCCGCATGAGCCCAGCCCCTGCCCGCGCCAGTTGCCCGCGGAACTTGTCCTGTTCAATCAATATCTCCAGCTTGGCGGCTAGATCCACAGCATCGCCCGGTTGAAACAAAAGTCCGGTTTCACGATCGGCGACCAGTTCCGGGTTGCCACCGGTGTCGCTCGCAATCACGGCGCAGCCGCAAGCCATCGCCTCCATCAGAGAGTTGGAAAGCGCTTCGCTCAACGAGGGAAGCACGAAGATATCGATGGCGTGCAGCCAGCCCGCGACATCTGCCGTGGCCTCCGCGAAGTGGCACGCATCGGCGATATTCAGAGCGCGGGCGCGTGCCTGCAGGGCGGCAAGTTCCGGCCCGCTGCCGACGATGGCCAGGCGCAGCCCGTCATATCTCGGCGCCAGATGCGCGAACGCGTCCACCAAAGTGACAACACTCTTCTCCGGGCGCAGAACGCAAACCGCTCCGATGACGAGCGTCGCGTCTGCCAGGTCCGCAGGGCGCGCGCGCGGCGCTTCGTGAAATTGTTCCGTGTCCAAGCCGTTGTAGCAGAGCCGGATCCGTTCCATCGGTACGTGCTCGTCCTTGAGCAGGTGACGCTGCATTGCCTCGCAATTCACGACCACTGCGTCCACCATGCGGTCCGTCACTCGCAACGCGTGCTGATAGAACCTGGGATTCAGCCGGCGGTCGGCGCGCTGGCTGGAGAGTACCACCGGCGTGCGAAAGAAACGCGCCGCCGGCACACCGAAACAATTCAGCGGATAGTCGAAGGTGTGCACCAACCGAATCCGATGCGCTTGCAAGTAGCGTCCCAGTTGCAGCGCGCCCGTCCACGCGCCCACTGATAAATAGGACAGGATCGGCAGGCGCAGAATCGGAATGCGGTCGATCCGCAGTTCCGCGGAGCGAATCCCTTCATGGAAACAGGCGACATGCGGCTCAAAGCGAGTGCGGTCAAGGGTCCGGGCAAGCTCCGTCAGCTGGCGCTCGGTCCCGCCGGGTCCCAGTTCTCGAACCATCAACAGGACGGGCACTGGAGCGCTCAACGAATCGCTCCCGATTCCCAGCGAAGAGGAGCAATCCGCAGCACTCCGTCGAGGTTTCCGGCGATGTCAGTCTCGTTCAAATAGCCCCTCAGGCGCGCTTGCGGGAAATAATAGTGGACGGTCGGCAGCTTGGATTGGGGAACCCAAATCTGCTTTCCTTCGATATCTTGAGTGCGCAGCAGCGCGAGCATTGAACGATCCACGTTGTCATCGCCAGAGAGCGCGTGCGGCAGCTTGCTCCACACGCTGACGGACAGTCCCAGGACCACTACCGCAACCGCGATCGTTCGCACCTTTGATGGCCATCGCTCCATTACCGCCGCGAGTGAGATTCCCGCCAGGCAGTGAAACGCAGGCAGAAACGGAGAGCTGTAGCGCGGCGAATCCGTAGTGACTCGAAGCAGCGCCAGCACCATGAGCACGCCATAGATGAGAAACGGCACGCCCAATTGTCGAAGCTGTTCGTCACGCCGCGAGCGTGCGAAGTACGCGGCCACGCCGAGCCCCAGCAAAGCCCATTCCAGAGGAGCATTCGCCACTCGCAGCCGCCAGGTTTCGAACAGACTCACTTGTCCCCAAGGCCCGCTCCGCGCAATCGCCAAGTAGGCCATAAAGAGGTACGCTTTGACAAATGACAAACGCAGCAGCGCAGCCGGCCACAACAACAAGACTATGCCTAGAAAGAGTGCAACGGACCGGCTTGCGATGCGCACCCCCGGTCCGCGGCAGACACGCTCCCGCCAGCAGCAGGCGGCCATCGTAATCAACAAGACCAGCGTAACTTCCATTGTGACGAACCCCAATGCGCTGGTGGCCACCGCAAGGTACCAGTAGCGCAGATTTCCCGTGGCGATCATCTTCGCGACCAGAAAAAGCGTAGCCACCGCGAACAACGCGAAGATCGCGTGCGGAGCGATCTCGACGGCGGTCCGCAGATGCGTGTAACTGAACAAGTACAAGGAAGACGCCAGAACCCCGGCGGTGCGTCCCCACGTTTCAGGAACGATCCATAAGCAGCCGAAGTAAATGACGAGAAATGTGACTCCGTGGAATACCAGGGTGAGCGAACGCATCGTCGCTTCGTCCCCTTTAGCAGCACTCGTCATCATCAGCCAGTAAACCTGTAGCGGACCGTGCCAGTGCCGGTACAAATTCACATCGCCGCTACTGCGCACCATCTCGGAAAGCGAAGTGCGTTGACTGGAATCGCGGCCGCGATTGAGCCCAATCCGAATGAAATCTCCAAGCCACAAGGATGGTGTATCGGTGGCGTTGGCTGTCACTCCGAGCGAGGCCGCATACATGTAGTCGGCCTCATCGTACGGGTAGGGGCCGCCCGGGATTGTGCCGCGGACCAGGAACCCGGCGGCGACCAACAAGGTAGTCACCAGCGCTACATCCAGCCAGTGCCTCATAGGTGCGCTGGCGCCGGCTCAGCAGCAATGCCGTCCCACCAGCGGTTGCGCTTGCCGGTGATGAAGAGGTCTCCCCACAATTGCAGGTTCAGAAGGCGCCAGATGCGATCCGTGCCATCCTCCTGGCCGCTGCGGTGGCGGTCGAGCAGAAGTTTGACTTCATCCAAATTGAGATAGGAGGCAAGGAAACTCTTGCGGTCAAGCAGCGCTTGGAACAGCACTCCTGCCTTATCATCGCGCAGCCATTGCGAAAGCGGAGTGGGAAATCCCATTTTCTTGCGGTGCACGATCTCAGGCGGTAGCAGATCTTTCACGGCTTGTTTCAGGATGTATTTCTGCGTACCCCCGCGAATCTTCATATCGTCGGGAACGCGCGTCGCGAACTCCACGAACGGATGATCCAGAAAGGGCACTCTGCTCTCGATGGAACAAGCCATGCTCATTTGATCCTGCTTCATCAACAGCTCGACCATGTAGGTTTTCTGATCGGCGTAAAGCATTTGCTGCAGCAAGGACGAATCCGCGCGTTCATCGCGATAGCGCAGGTAGTTGCCGTAGATCGAGCCGGAAGACGTTGGCAGCAGCCCCCGCTGCTCTGACGCCGGGAAGGCGCAATAGAAGTTGTCCAAAAACAGCGATTCGAAAGTCTCCTCGCGGCCCAAGACCGTGTGTTTCAATTTGCGCCGCAGCGAACCCGACAGCAGGCTGTTGGTCGCTAACTGCGAGCGCAGCCAGCTTCGCGCTCCGCCGGGTACGGACCTGTAAGCACGCAGCGCCCTCTCATTAAGCTGGTGCCAGCCATAGCGCTCGTAGCCGCCGAATAGTTCGTCGCTGCCCTCCCCGGTCAGCACCACCTTGACCTGCTGTGCCGCGAGGCGCGAAACAAAATACAACGACACGCTGGACGGCCACGCAATCGGTTCGTCCTCATGCCAGATCAGGCGCGGCAGAGCCTGGAAAAAATCGTCCATGCCCACCACCACTTCGTGATGATCCGTACCAATCGCGCGCGCCACCTGCGCTGAGTAGCCCAATTCGCTGAAGCGCGCCTCCGTGTACCCCACCGCAAACGTTTTCACGGGGCCGTCCGTCATCCGCTTGATCAGTGCGGCGATGGCGCTTGAATCCACGCCGCCGCTCAAGAACATCCCCAGCGGGACATCGCTCATCAGGCGCATGCGCACCGTCTCTTCCAGGCGCTGTCGGCACTCGTCTACCCAGGACTTCTCGTCGCGTTTCTCCGGCTGCGCTGGCGGAGCAGGTACATCCCAATACTGGGTTGTCTTAAGTACCGCGCCTTTGGAGGTCAGCTGCAAGTTCAGATGATGTCCCGGCATCAGCTTGCGGATTCCCGCGAACATAGTGCTCTCGCCGCTCAGATATCCGAAGGCCAGGTATTCTGGCAATGCGGATTCATCGAACCCAGCGGAGATGGCGGGATGCTCCAACAGGGCTTTGATTTCGGATGCGAATGCGAAGAGCCGGCCGTCCCAGTAGTAGTAAAAGGGCTTGACGCCCAGCCGGTCGCGCGCGCAAAACAGAGTTTGCTCCGCCTGGTTCCAGATGGCGAACGCGAACATGCCGCGGAAATGCGTCACACAATCGGCGCCGTACTCCTCATAGGCATGCAGAATCGTTTCAGTGTCGGAACGCGTGGTGTAGCGATGCCCCGCCTGCTCCAGCGCCGGACGGAACGCAGCGTGGTTGAACACTTCGCCGTTGTAAGTGATCCAGCAGGTGCGCGCCTCATTGGGAATCGGCTGGTGGCCCGTCGTCAGGTCGATGATGCTCAGACGCCGATGTCCCAGCGCCGCATGCTGGTCCGTGTAGAACCCGAAATCGTCGGGTCCGCGGTGCCCAATGACTTGAGTCATTCGCCGCAACGTGGCGTCCGCATCGGAATGCGGTGACACCGTCACGAAGCCGGCAATCCCACACATAATCCTCTCTAGTGTAGCCGGAACCGCAATATTCTCTATTTCCTTGTAAACCCCTTGTACCTCGATGGGATCTAACCGTTCGGATGGACACAGTTCTCACAATCGGCACGCCGGGTGCCGTAGAGGGGGCCTCCGACTTTGACGCTCTGGTCCAGGTTTATCGGCCCCGCGTCTTTCGCTTTCTCCTAGCCTCATTGCGGGATCGCGAATCGGCGGAAAATTTGACGCAAGATTGCTTCCTTCGCGCCTACAAAGCCCGCGAGCAATTCCGCGGTGCTTCCAGTCAGGCGACGTGGCTTATTCAAATCGCCATCAATCTGGTGCGTAAACACGAAAGCAACAGCCGCCTGAAATTTTGGAGACGTGCGCTCAGCCCCGGACTGGACGCCGCAGATTTGCGGGATTGGGTTCCGAACCAGGAGATCTCGCAAGAGGCAGCCGTTCTAGCTAAGGAACAAGTGGCGGCGATTTGGAATGTAGTGGCGCAACTTTCCGAACGGCAACGAACTGTTTTCCTACTCCGCTTCGTGGAGGACATGGACCTTCTCGAAATCGCCGCTGCCACTGGCATGAAAGAAGGAACCGTGAAAACACATCTTTTTCGGGCATTGCAATCGGTGCGCGCCAAGCAGGAGATCACCAAATGAGTCAGCACCTCTCTGAACAGCAGATTTCAGAATATTTCATGGGCGGATCCGCGCCCTTCGCGGAGCAGCATGCCCGCGAATGCGCGCAGTGCCAAGGGGAGCTGGCGGTTCTCGGAGGCTCACTCTCCCAGTTTCGCGGCGCCGTGGAGCGCTGGAGCAACCACGTTGAATGCGCCAACTATCAGATTGTTTTTCACGCCATGCCAGCTCGGCCGCGCTACGGATCACCGCGCCTTGCCGGCATATCGTCACTCATGGTGCATGCTGCGCTAGCAGGCGTCATCGTGGTTTTGGGAACATTCCATCCAGTCCAAAACCTGGTGCGCCAGCAAATCACAGCGCTGCAAGTCGATCTGCGCCCTTATCTGGCCCAGCAGAATAAGAATGTCTCAGGCGGTGGCGGTGGTGGTGGAGCGCGCCAGTCCATCGATGCCAGTCAAGGCAAGCTGCCCAAGCCCGCACCCCGCCAATTCACTCCGCCGCGTGTCGATCCGCTCGAAGCGAAGCTAACGATGCCGCCGTCGATTATCGCGCCGCCCGACGTGCCGAGCCTGCAAGCCAATAACTTCGGAGATCCGCTCAGCAAACTGGGCATTCCATCGAACGGCAGCGGCCTCGGCTCCGGAATCGGAATCGGGGACGGCGGGGGCGTTGGACCGGGCTCCGGTCTTGGCGCAGGCCCCGGATCCGGAGGAAATTTCGGCGGCGCGGCCTACAAAATCGGAGGTGCGGTCTCCGCTCCGAGCGTTCTTTTCAAAGTGGAGCCTGAATATTCGGAAGAAGCACGCAAGGCCAAGTGGCAAGGTTCCGTCGTACTCTCTGTCATCGTCGATGCAGCGGGCCGCCCGAGAAATGTCAGTGTTGTTCGTTCGTTGGGCCTGGGGCTGGACCAGAAGGCGATTGAGGCTGTCTCGCAATGGCGCTTCAAGCCTGGATTGAGAGACGGCAAGCCCGTTCCGGTCATCGCTACCATCGAGGTCAACTTCCGGCTCTTATAGCAACGTGGCGCCCGCGGGGTTTGTATGATGATCACATGGGCCCCGGCGCACGTCTCCCATTCTTCGTTGCCAGCGCCGTTTTCTTCACGGCGGCCGCCTGGCTTCTGGCGGATCGCCTCGAAGACACTTTATTCGTTCCTCTGGATCACCCCGCCATTCAATACACCGGCGCCACCACCGATCCCGTGGGGCGTTTCGCCCAGCGCCTCGCCAGCGGCAAGGTGAAACTCGCCTATGCGCCCAATGACGCGGGCTATCTGCCGGCCCTGCTCAAGGAACTCGGTATCCGCACCGACTCGCAGGTTCTGGTTTTCTCCCGCACCAGTATTCAGTCGAACCGCATCTCGCCCCAAGCGCCGCGCGCCATTTATTTCAATGACGAGGTGAGCGTCGGCTATGTGCAGCAGGGGAATGCGCTGGAAATAGCTTCTCTTGATCCCAAGCAGGGCGTCATTCTCTACACGCTGGACCCCACGCGCGTTCAGCGGCCCACGCTCGCCCGCCGAGACGATTGCCTGGGCTGCCATCAGGGGCCCGTCACGCTCGGCGTTCCCGGATTTCTGATCAGCTCGGTTCATCCTCCCAACGGCCGTCTCGGCGAAGAACACGGCGGTGCGGTGATGACCGATCATCGCACCCCTTTCAGTGACCGCTGGGGCGGCTGGTACGTCACCGGCACGCACGGTGCGGCGCACCATTTAGGCAACAATCCGGACTTGGCCGATCCCACGCGTCGCATCCCCGCGCCCGAGCCCGGTGCTTCCTCGCGTCCGAACACGCAGAACGTAACCGATCTTAGTGCCTGGTTCGATACTTCGCGCTATCTGGTTCGGACCAGCGATCTGGTGGCGCTGCTGGTGCTAGAACATCAGACCCGCATGGCGAATCTGATGGTCCGCATAGGCTGGGATGCGCGGATCACCCAGTACGGCGGTAAGCTCGCCGTCCCGCGCGACCGTCTCAACGCTGAGATAGACGAACTGGTCGCCTACATGTTATTCGGCGACGAAGATCTCTTGCGCGAGCCGGTGGTCGGCGTTTCCACGTTTTCCAAAACCTTCCCGCAACGCGGGCCGCGCGACAAGCAGGGCCGCTCGCTGCGCGACTTCGATCTGAAGACTCGCCTGTTCCGTTATCCACTTTCCTACATGATCTATAGCCCAGCCTTCGATGGCATGCCTGGCCCGGTTCGTGAACGCGTCTACCGGCGGCTCTACGACATCCTCAGCGGCCAAGATGCCAGCAAATCGGTGGGCGGCCTTTCGCTGGCGCATCTTTCCACCGATGACCGGCGTGCGATTCTGGAAATCGTCCGCGAGACGAAGCCTAACTTGCCCGCCTACTGGACGGCGGCGAGCGCACGGTAGCCTACCCCCTCCCAACTCCTCCCCATATGGCACATCCGCAGCCCCAGCAACACGGTCTACAATAGAAACATCGTCCTAAGTGTCGGCAAGCAAAGGAGCGTTGAGTTAGCCGCTTTCTAGACGGACCGGATTTGGCCTATGAACATCACCGATCTTTTCATCAAGCGCCCGGTAATGACCGCGCTGGTCATGATAGGTATCGTACTGTTCGGCATCGCCGGCTATCGCGCGCTTCCGGTCAGCGACCTTCCTAACGTAGATTTCCCGACGATCCAGGTGATGGCGAGTCTGCCGGGCGCAACACCGGAGACCATGGCGACCGCAGTAGCCACCCCGCTCGAACGCCAGTTTGCTACCGTCGCCGGCATCGATACGATGATCTCCTCGAGCGGAGTCGGCAGCACCAGCATCACCATCCAATTCACTCTCGACCGTTCGATTGATGGCGCAGCCGCCGATATCCAGAGCGCCATCGCCGCAGTCGTGCGGCTGCTGCCGCCGGGAATGCCCTCGCCGCCCACTTTGCGGAAGGTGAATCCTGGCGATCTGCCGGTGCTATTGCTGGGTGTCTCCGGGTCGGCGATGGAGCTGTCGAAATTGGACGAGTATGCCGAAAACCTGATGGCGCAGCGCATTTCCTCGGTCGACGGCGTGGCGCAAGTGAATGCGTTCGGCGCGCAAAAGTGGGCGATTCATGTGCAACTCGACCCCAGCCTGCTGGCCGCACGCCGCATCGGCATCGATGACGTTTCGAATGCCATGAAGTCGCACAATGTGAATCAGCCAACGGGCGCGTTGTGGGGCAGAGATCAGGGTTTTACGGTTCGTGCCAACGGCCAGCTCATGACCGCGGAGGCCTTTCGCGACATGATTGTGTCCTATCGCAACGGTTCGCCGGTGCGCTTGCGGGACCTAGGCAAAGTGGTTGACGGGGTGCAGGTGGACAAAGCCGCGATGACGCTCTATACCAATCGCGGCGCCGAGCGCTACATCATGCTGGCCATTTTCCGCCAGCCGGGCACCAATACGGTGGAGGTCGTGAGCCGCATCAAAGCTTTGTTGCCCACCTTCAGCGCGTTGATGCCACCGACAGTGCACCTGGATATCCAGATGGACCGCTCGCAGCCGATTCTGGAATCCGTAAACGACGTTAAGTTCACCTTGCTGCTCACCATGGGACTGGTCATCCTGGTGATCTTCCTGTTCTTGCGCAACGTCTCTGCCACAGCGATCCCCAGCCTGGCGCTGCCGATATCGGTGATCGGCACCTTCGCGGCGATGTGGGCCCTGGGATATTCGCTCGACAATTTGTCGCTGATGGCGCTCACTCTTTCCGTGGGCTTCGTGGTGGATGACGCCATTGTGGTGCTGGAGAATATTGTCCGCCATATGGAGATGGGCAAACCCCGTATGGAAGCCGCCCTCGAAGGCGCTCGTGAAATCGGCTTCACCGTGATGTCGATGACGTTCTCGCTGGCCGCCGTTTTCATTCCGTTAATGTTCATGGGCGGCATTATGGGCCGCCTGTTTCATGAATTCGCGGTGACCATTATGGTTGCCATCCTGATTTCCGGATTCGTCTCCATCAGCCTCACGCCGATGTTGTGCAGCCGCTTCCTCAAGCCGCCAACGGAACACCACAACGCGTTCTACCGCGCTACCGAACGTATCCTCAATGCGGCCCGCGACGCGTATGGCTGGATGCTCGGCGGCGTCATGCGACACCGCCCGCTCACCATGCTGGTGGCGGCCGGAACACTCGCGGGCACCGTTTATCTGCTGATGGTCACGCCCAAAGGTTTTATCCCCAGCCAGGATACTGGCATGATGCAGGGGAGCACGGAAGCCGGTCAGGACATCTCCTTTGAAGCGATGAAGGACTTGCAGGGGCGGGTCGCCGCCATCATGGCAAAGGATCCGAATATCGAACTGTTTGGCTCCTTCATGGGCTTAGGCGGTAATCAACAATCGCCTATGAACCAGGGCCGTTTCTTTATCCGCCTCAAGCCCCGCAAGGAACGCACGCTGACCCCGGAGCAGATCATTGAGGAACTCCGCCCGAAACTGGCTGCGGTTCCCGGCGTCCGCGTCTTCCTGGCGAACCCGCCCATGGTGCGTATCGGCGGCAACCAGATCCGAACGCTCTACCAGTTCTCGCTGCAGTCCGGCGATCTCAATTCGCTGTATGCCGCGGCCGCCGCTTTTGAAAAGCGTCTGCGCTCGGTGCCCGGGCTTACCGATGTAAATAGCGATTTGCAGATAGCCAGCCCCGTTTTGAACGTGGATATCAACCACGACCGCGCGTCGGCTCTCGGCGTCACCGAAGGACAAATCGAGAGCGCGCTGAACAATGCCTACGGACAGCCGCAAGTGTCCACTATCTATACGCAGGTGGATAGCTACTGGGTAATACTCGAAGTCTTGCCCCAATATCAGCGGGACATGAACAGCCTGGGACTGTTGTACGTGCGTTCGAGCAACGGAAATCTGGTTCCGCTAAACGCCGTGGCGACTCTCAAGACCGGAACTGGCCCACTCACCATCCAGCACTTCGGCCAATTACCGGCGGTTACGGTCTCGTTTAATACCGCTCCCGGCGTGGCTCTGGGCGATGCTGTCGATCGCGTGCAGGCGGTGGCGCGCGAGACTCTGCCGGATACTATCACCACCACCTTCCAGGGAACCGCAGCGGCGTTTCAGGATTCGCTGCGCGGCATGGGGCTGCTGTTAGCGCTCGCCGTGCTGGTGATTTACATGGTGCTGGGCATTCTCTATGAGAGCTTCATTCACCCCATTACAATTCTTTCGGGACTCCCTTCGGCCGGGCTGGGTGCGTTGGCTACGCTGATGCTGTTTCACGAAGAGCTCAATATCTATTCGTTTGTCGGCATCATCATGTTGATCGGCATCGTCAAGAAGAACGCCATCATGATGATCGACTTCGCGCTGGAGACGCAGCGTGCGCATGGCACGCCGGCGGCCGACGCGATTGTCGAAGCTTGCCTGGTCCGGTTCCGCCCCATCATGATGACCACCATGTCTGCGCTGGTGGGAACGCTGCCTATCGCGCTGGGCTTGGGTGCGGGTGGCGAAGCGCGGCGTCCGATGGGTCTGGCGGTGGTCGGAGGCCTGGTTGTTTCTCAGCTTCTAACGCTCTTCATTACGCCGGTGTTCTACACCTATATGGAACGCTTCCGCGGCTCCGGCAAGAAGCGCAGGGACCGCAAAGCCGCGAAGAAGCAGGAACACGCGCTCGAAGAAGTCGCCCTCAAGGCGTAGAGGCCCGCTCAGGCCGCTCGTTTTTTAGCTGCCCTGAGTCGAAGCCACTTTCAGTACGCTTCCCACCTTCGAGAAAATCTGGCTCACGCTGGACGCTACACCGGGCATGACGGCGCCGGCGGAAACGGCTACGAAACCGGCCATCAAAGCATATTCAATGAGGTCCTGCCCATGGTTCTGTTTCCAGATCTGCGCCCGAACCAGCAATAGATTCCAATTCTGAAGTCTCTTGTACAGCTGTGTCATCTTGTTCACCTGGGTCTATTCTGCGTCAACTACAGCTTCTCAACAATTCCGTCGATCAACCACCCGAAGCGTACTAACGTACTACGGTGCCCCTTGAGGGAAAACTCCCATTTGTTGAACCGCGAACCCGGCGCTAAGTTGTTTCCTTGACGGACAGCCATGCTACGCAAAATCGCCACTCCCTTTGTATTGGTCCTGGTTTACTTGCTATTCCTTCTAATTTTGTCGGGAGAGGGGATCTTAAAGGCCACCCGTTCCATCGCCGAGCAAGTCAGAACCACAGAAGCTTCTTA
This sequence comes from uncultured Bordetella sp., assembly GCA_964504905.1. Classification (GTDB taxonomy): domain Bacteria; phylum Acidobacteriota; class Terriglobia; order Bryobacterales; family Bryobacteraceae; genus Palsa-187. Next base: position 13,819 of record CAZDGT010000227.1, read on the forward strand.
TCGCAGGACGGACGACGCGCTTGAGGCAATCCGCCTGAGCATCTACAAGATAGCCGTGGCGGCCCGCGATGGTCTTCTGGACCGGCAGCCGGGGGATGCCCACGCCGAAGTTGCTGAGAACGAGCGCGAAATAGAAAGACAGATTGATTTCCTGAGGAAAGACCTGAGCGCGGAGAACGCGCGGAACATTCAAATTATTGAAGACAATGTCCATACTTATGTGAAGGCCATCTACTCGGTTACGGATCAGGTCTATACGATCGAATCACAGAAAAGGCTGGACAACACCCTGGAATGGCGCCAGACCATCGTCAACATCTCGGCGGCGCTCTCCAAGTGGAACGACTCCAATTTTGAAACGGAACAAAAAACCATAGCCCGATCCGTAGCCAACCTGCGGACGGAAATCATCACCACCTTGGCGCTTATCATGCTGCTGGGCGCTGCTGCCGGCGGCGCGGCACTCTGCCGCATTTCAGACATCGAACAAAGCAATCAGCAAGCCCACGGGAAAGTTACCAAGGCCCAGGAACAACTTAAGAATCTTTCGCGCCAACTGGTTTCCACGCAAGAAGCCGAGCGCAAGGCTCTGTCACGGGAGCTGCATGACGAAATCGGGCAGGCGCTCACTGCGCTAAAGCTGGAGCTTGCCAACAGCGAAAAGATTGCGCACGCCGAAGGCAGTGCCGTGAGCGGGCATTTGCGATCGATCCGCGAAATTGCGGATCATACGTTGCGCGCCACCAAGAATATTTCCCTAGGCCTGCGGCCTCCCATGCTGGACGACCTGGGGCTGGTATCGGCGCTGAACTGGTTCACCGCGGAGTTTTCCCGCCGGACGGGAATTACCGTGGATTTGACCGTCGACGGCGTGGTAAGCGGTCTAAGTGAGGCTCATCGCACGTGCATTTTTAGAGTGGTGCAGGAGTCGTTGACCAACTGCGCCCGGCATTCACAGGCCAAAAGCGTCACCGTGAGCCTGGATGCCAGCGACGAACTTCTGAACTTAACGGTCGCCGACGACGGTGTGGGGTTCGAGCCCTGCAAAAAGCTGGGGACCGGGCTGGGCTTGCTGAGCATGCAGGAGCGCGCCGCGGAGTTGGGCGGACAGTGCGAAATCGGCTCGCTTCCCGGCAAGGGTACAAAGATTCAAATTGCCGTTCCCACTGCCCCGGCCGTTGTTGCTTAGACTGGCGGGTTATCTCACCAATTTGCGCCGGACCGCATAGATGACAACTTCCGCAACGCTATGCAGATCAAGTTTCTGCATGAGCCCCGCGCGATATTTGTCGACTGTATACGGGCTCAAGCTCAAAATATTGGCAATTTCCTTGTTGGTCTTGCCTTCCGCAATCAGTTGCAGTGTTTCCCGCTCGCGGCCGGTAAGGGATTCGTAAGGGTCGCGCAGCTCACTCCTGTTTGCGGCCGAGTTTTCCGCGGAGGCGCTCCCGTTTTCCAATAGACGGTGCGCAATCGCGGGGCTGAGGTAGGGCTTGCCCGTGACTACCGTTCGAATCGCTTCGACAATTTCATCCTCCGCCGATTCTTTGGAAACATACCCGCTGACGCCCGCCGAAATCGCGCGCATGATGTAGGTTTCATCCGTATGCATGCTCAGCATGATGATGGACGGAGTGAAATCCATCGCGGAGATTTGCACCGCGGCTTCCAGGCCATTCAGGTTGGGCATGGAGTGATCCAGAATCACCACGTCCGGACGCAGCCGCGCGCACATTTCTACAGCCTCGCGTCCGTCCTTGGCGGCGCCCACCATCTCAAGATCGGACTCGGTTTGGGTTAGGTATTGAATGCCCTTGCGGACAATGGCGTGATCGTCTGCCAACAGGATGGAAATGGGTCTCATGGATCTTTCGCGCGGGATGTACAATCATCCTTCGTCAAAAGACGCACAGGGCATTAGTGTTACGCGCCGCGTTGCAGCCGGAGCTCCAGATTACGCCGCACATCCGGCCATTCGCCGGCCAGGATGCTGTACATCACGCTGTCGCGAATGGTTCCGTCGCGGCGGGCGGTGTGATGGCGCAGCACGCCGTCACGTTTCGCGCCCAGAGCCTCGATGGCCCGTTGTGACCGGAAGTTAAAGTTGTCGGTGCGCAAGCCCACCACCTTGCAGCCGAGGGTGTCGAAGGCATGCCGCAGCAGAAGCAGTTTGCAAGTGGCGTTGACGTGCGTGCGCTGGCGGCTTTGCGCGTACCAGGTGTACCCGATCTCCACGCGGTCGATGCCGGGAACGATGTCGTGATAGCGCGTCGAGCCCACGAGAGTGCCGCTCTGCAGATCCCGCACCGCCCACGGCAGCATGTGCCCCTGCGCTTGTCCGGCCAGCGCATCGGCGATGTAACTCCGCATGTGGCCGGGAGCGGGAACGGACGTGAACCACAGCTCCCACAAGCGGCCATCGGTGGCCGCCTCGGCTAGCCCATCGTGATGCTGGTCCGTTAATGGCTCCAGACGGATGTCTTTCCCTTCCAAAACGATGGGTTTGACGTCGATCATCCCAATCAGTTTACGATGTCACAACTGCTTCGACATCAGGATTAACTCGCACGGCTGGTTGTCCACGATTTGCCGCGTAGTGTGAAAGGGCGCGCGTCCGGTTTCGCTATATCCAAACTTACGGTAGAGCGGAGGCAGCTCCGGCCGCACCGAAAGAACCGTAATGTCCATGCGCGTGCAGCCCTTCGCCCGGCAATGCTGTTCAGCCGCCTGAATCATTGCGCGCCCCAGACCCGTGCCCTGCTGGGACGCGCTCACCGACAGCATGCCGAAGTATCCGCGATCTCCGCGGACTTCCGTGTAGACCGAGGCCGCCAGAACATCCTTGGCGATCGCCACCAAAAACTCCCCAGTTCCGAACAGCGCCTGTATCTCCCCCGCGCTGGTGCGTTCGCCATCCAAAAACGGTTCGATAGAGAAGGCCTGGTTCGTCAGCGAGACGATGGACGGCTGGTCGTGGACGGTCGCCACGCGAATTGTTGCAGATGCTAGTCCCATATAATCCTGCCGGGTACTTCGCTGAATAGGGCGACCGTCAAGGTTTCCGCAGCGGGTAGAGCTGTAGGGATTGCCCGGAGAGGATGGCTAACTTTAGGCCACTCGGCGAGAGCGCCACTTGCGGCGTAGGGAATGAAACGACTCTCATGCCGTTGATATTTTGTTCGCTGCCGCTGGATGCCAGGTCCATGTCTAGAATGTTCCTCTTCCCGTCAAGATCGAACACCACGGCTCGCGCGACGGCCTTGAAATTCTTCATGATGGCAGTGGTGTAAGCGACACGACGCGCATTGGCGGCGCCCGAGGTCGACTTGATGCCATCCGGCTCCGTACCCTGTGTCACCCGATACAGAACGGAACCATTGGAATCGACGACGAAAAAAGAAGAAGCTGGATTAGTGGCGACGAATACAAGATCCCCTCCAAATACAACCCTGACGGAGCCTTTGCATTCGGGGCAGAGCGGGTGCGAATACTCTTCGCCAATCTTCTGGAACTCGACTTGGCCGCTAAATTCGTTGAATGCAAAACCGCTGCTCGTCAATACCGCGTCTCTATATCCCTTCTTGAGCTTTGGCCCATCATCGGCAAGGGTCCGTGCAGAAATCCATTGCCCCTCTGAGTATCCTCGTGGGCCGGTACGACCGAGGAACGCGCGGGGGCTGGACAAGGACCCGAATATCGACCAAGTACCGTCAATTTCGCGATTTAGATTCTGCAGGTACCACTTGTTCGGTGGAAGTTGGCGGGTAGCCAATACACCCAGCTCGGGCGAGTACTTCGTGAGTGTTTGCCCAGCCAGAAGAATGAATGCGCCTCCCTCGAGGAGGGCGGTCTTAACTGTAGAACGATCACCTTCCAGCGCATTAAATACTTGCGTCTTCACCGGCATGCCCGATTCTGCATTGACACTCACAAGCGAGATGTTCATGTGGCCCGCTTCGGCAGGATTCACTTGCACCACGACTATGCGCTGGTCGTTGAGAAATAGAAAGTGTGTTTCTCCACCAACTGACAGGGGCGAAACACCTGGGACATCCGCCAACTTCAGAGTCCAGGCGGAAGCTGGCGCGACCGTTGAAGAAACTTGGCCACACGCTACTTGAAGTACACTGGCGAGAATCCCGACGACAGTTGGCAGGGTCGGGCCAGAACCTACTCGATGCATAATTGGCGATCTGGAGTTTAACATTACTGAGCTGCATTTCGCTAGATCCGCCCTTCCCAACGGTCCGAGGTTTGGGATAATGGCAGTCCTTAAAAGAAAATTTCAAGTGCGAGCTGAAAAGATTTCCAAACCATCAAGATCGGGGCCGACGGGGCGTCCAGATGAATGTTGAATTTCTATCACTAGGTGCCATATGGTACGTGGTTTTCTTGCTCTCGACGACATGTCACGAGGCCGCGCACGCGTTAGCGGCGAAACTCGGTGGTGACCTTACCGCTTTTCACGGTGGGCAAGTGTCGCTTGATCCGACTCCCCACATTCGTCGGGAACCTTTCGGGATGGTGGTATTCCCAATGCTCTCCTTCATCCTCGGAGGCTGGATGATGGGATGGGCCAGTGCACCGTACGATCCATTTTGGGCACGGCGGAATCCTCGGCGCGCAGCCTGGATGGCCCTTGCCGGGCCCGGAGCGAACCTCGCCCTCGCGATTCTTGCGGCTCTGTCAATCCATGCAGGCATCTGGATGGGCGTGTTTACGCACCCCGCTTCGGCGAATTTTACTCACATCGTTGAAGCTGCAAAGCCGGGGGTCATGGCGGGCCCAGCCACCGTACTCAGCGTGATGTTCTCCTTGAACTTGTTGCTAGGCGTTTTCAATCTCCTGCCAGTCCCGCCGCTCGACGGCTTTGGAGCAATCGGGTTGCTTCTTCCGGAAGGAACCGCGCAGCGATTCCAGGAACTTGGTTCTCAAATGCGGGGATTCAGCATGATCGGGCTGCTGCTTGCGTGGCAGGTGTTTGATCCAATATTCGACCCCATCTTCACCCTCGCATTGAGAGCTCTCTACCCTGGCTATGGATACGGAAGATAGACTTTTAGGTATCTTCTTCCAGTCCACCCACCTCCCCCTTTGACATCGTGTTTTCAGGCCGTTACAATTATCGGCGATTAGCGATGATGTGGAAGTTGTCTAGAAGGAGCATGTTATGACGCCTGCTAAGCTTTTTGCACTCGGTGTTTTCGTGACATTTTCGGGCTCGTTGTTCGCCGCGGATGCGGCCAGCAATGCAGGCGCCGCGCAGTCCACCAAGGCCGTCACTTTCGCCAAGGACATCGCTCCCATCTTCCAGGAACGCTGTCAGGAGTGCCATCGCAAAGGCTCCATGGCGCCCATGTCGCTGGTGACCTATGAGGAAACGCGCCCCTGGGCCAAGGCCATCCGCCAGCGTGTGGTCACGCGGCAGATGCCTCCCTGGCACATCGATAAAACCGTGGGCGTGCAGAAATTCAAGAACGATATCTCGCTGACTGACGATCAGATCGCAACCATCGTGCGCTGGGTGGATTCGGGCGCGCCCATGGGCGACCTGAAGGACATGCCTGCTCCCAAAG
>CAZDGT010000228.1:0-2204 GCA_964504905.1 uncultured Bordetella sp.
GCGCGCGAGGAGGCCGAGCGGATGGCCGAGCAGGCGGGGCAAAAAGAGGCCGAGCAGGCCGCAGAGCAGGCGGAGAACATGGGGAGAACAAGGACCGAACAATCTTGCAACCAAGTGGGAATTGTTTGATGTTGTGATTCCAAGAGCGCAGTTGCAGCCCCGGCGGAGCCGGGGGATTCCTTCCGGGTGAGGCACTGTGTGCTAGCTTCGATAGCACCTATACCTTGTCGGGAGGGCGTGCCATGGAAGGTTCTCAGAGTGCTCTTGGATCGATTTCGTTGTCACGAGAGGTTGAGCCTTGGAGGCGTGAATCGGATTTGTGGAGCCGCGTTTATCAGCGACTGGTTCCGGCCAGAGTTGCTCGCGCGTGCCCTGAAGAGGTTCCTGTTGAGACCGTGTTGAACGGTTGCCAGGCCGAGGAAAGCTTGGCGCCGGCCGTCTAAAGGAGAACTTGTCATGGAAGAGCAAGCATTGCATGTGGCGCTCTATGGCCGCGTGTCATCGGATCAGCAAGTTCAAGACGCTACGATCCTGAGCCAAGTGGCGTCGTTGCGGGCGAGGATCGCCGAGGATGGATGCGATCTGAAAGAAGAGTTGTGTTTTTTGGATGAAGGCTACAGCGGATCCACCTTGGTACGCCCTGGGTTGGAGCGGTTACGCGACATGGCGGCCGCGGGGTGCGTAGACCGATTATACGTTCATAGTCCCGATCGCTTGGCGCGCAAATACGCCTACCAAGTGCTGCTGATCGATGAATTGCGACGCTGGGGAACCGAAGTTGTTTTCTTGAATCGTGCTTTAGGAACCACACCTGAGGAAGACTTGCTGCTGCAAGTCCAAGGCGTCATCGCCGAATACGAGCGGGCCAAGATGATGGAGCGCAGCCGTCGCGGCAAACGCCATGCGGCCCGATCCGGTTCCGTCAGCGTCCTGGCCGGCGCGCCTTATGGATACGATTATTTCCACAAGCGCCGTGGCGGGGGCGAAGCCGCCTGGCAGATCAATGCGGAACAAGCCGCAGTCGTGCAGCAGATCTTCACCTGGGTGGGTCGCGACCGGGTATCGTTGCGAGAAGTGGCTCGACGTCTAAGGCAGCGGGAAATACCCACTCCCCGCGGTAAATCGCTGTGGCGCCAGAGTACGTTGTCGGAGATGCTCAGGAATCCCGCCTACGTGGGAGAGGCCCGTTATGGCCGCCGGCGAAGTGCGCCACGTCGGACGCCACTACGTCCGCAGCGAGGGCACGCAGAACATCCTCGGCACGCTTACCGGCAGATTCCAACACCGCTCGAAGAGCAAGTGGTGATCGCGGTTCCTGCCATTGTCAGCCACGACGTGTTTGCCGCCGTGGCCGAGCAGCTCCCGGAAAACGGTCGGCGGCATCGTGGCGCCTCGAAGACGAACCTGCTGAGCGGTCTGGTCGTGTGCAAGCAATGCGGTTACGCCTACGTGGGCAGCGGCGCCAAGTCCCATCGCTACTATCGTTGCATGGGAACCGATGACAAACACTGCGGTCAGCGTGTCTGTGACAATCGGTTCGTTCATGCGGACGCGATCGAAGAGGCTGTCTGGCAGGACGTTTCCTCGCTGCTGCTGAATCCACAGCGCCTGCGCGAAGAATATCAGCGGCGACTGAAGCCTAACGATCACAACGATCCGCCACGACGACGCCATCATGAGGCGCAAGTCGCCAAACTACGCCAAGGCATCGCCCGTTTGATCGATGCCTACGAAGATGGCCTGCTTGAGAAAGCTCAGTTCGCCAGTCGATTGGAGCGATCCCAGCAGCGATTGAAGCAATTGGAAAGTGAGCTTCAAACGTACCTCGAGGAGAAACGTGAACAAGACGAATTGCAATTGATCGTCGCTTGCCTGGAAGACTTCGCCCAACAAGCGCGCCAAGGCATCCAAACTGCCGACTTCAGTATGCGTCAGGAAATCATCCGCACTCTGGTAAAAAGGATCGAGATCGAACCAAACCACGTTCGACTCATTTATAGGGTCACCCCAACCCGCCCTTTTGACCAAGGCCCCATACGGGGCCGGTTGCAAGATTGTCCACTCCGTGAACATGCGAAGAACAAGATTCGCAACGTATTACCAAATAACACCTTGCGACGACAAACAACTAATGAGCCCCGCCTTGCCGTATTCACGGCGTAGTGGCGGGGGAAGGTCGCCTGCAATTGGGACAAAGCGGTCGG
>CAZDGT010000229.1:0-10253 GCA_964504905.1 uncultured Bordetella sp.
GCCGGCACCCATCAGAAGCGTGCCCAAAAGTATCCAGGAGGCAGGTTCAGGGGAGTGGCCGAACGGGGGAGGAGCGCTAGGCGCTGTGCCGCTATAGAGGAGCCCGAAGGGGTTGCTGATAGTGTCGGTGCCAGTTCCAACCTGGTAAAGGACGAATTCCAGCGTATGTGACCCGGCTCCTATTGCCGTGCTGATCACACCAGCGTCTTGTGGTCTGCAGCCGATCGCCTGGCCAGAGCAAACACTCTGGGTAAATACCGCATGCGCTAAGTAATTCCCATCCAGGAGCACATCGGCGGTATCGTCGGCCCATACGTTCAAGATGAGCATTCCCGACCCCGACAGAAAGCTCTGAAAGACTGAAACTGCTGGAGTTGTGCCCTGCATCGGCTGGAACACGCTGCCGCCATAACCGGTATCGGCGAACGAGATCCAAACTGCGGAATGATCGCTGGGATCTCCAGGATTGAGCGGATTATTAGTTTGCCACAGCGGGTGTGGGGTGACCGCCACCGCGCTGGGGCCTAGGCTGGTCGTGAGGCCTGCTTGGGAATTCAAATACACTGAGTCCGCGGACGCCATTCCACCAAAGATAACCAGAGCCGCCGCCCCGGTAATTAGCCTAAGTACTTTCGTTATCATCGTCATCTTTCCTAGTGGAGCGGTACCCACGGGCTTCCTCCGAGATAATCCTTACATTCAGTCCGGTGGGCAACAATGGACCACAGTACTGGAGAGTACTGGGGTCTAGCCACTGATTCCTTCCAATTCGCCAAGAACGCCGAACAAAAACAACGAGTTAGGCGTCTTAACACACATCGAACATCCAAGCCGGGAGGAATAGCCATGCTTATGAACCGAATGAAATGCGGGAAACTTGCCCTGACGTTAGTTCTGCTAGCGCAATCGGTGCTGGGGTTTGCCTTGGATTGGAGTGATAATCATTTACTCAATCCATTATGGCATGCTCACGCCCGCTTCCATGGGGAGTTGCTACTACTGTTGCTCACCGGCGTATCCCTGGTGGGGATCTGGCTTCTTTGGAGACCCTCAAAAGAACCTGAAGTTGCCACCGCCGCCGCCGCCATGATTTCGTTCTCCTTTTGGACCCCGTTTTTCTACGCCACGTTCTTGCTGCCCAGCGCAACGCTATGGGCTGGAAAACCAGAGTCAGTCCCGCATATCGCAGGATTTGTCTTTTATCCGAATGTAGCGGTCGCGGGACTATTCATCGTGCTGACGGCAGGAGCTTGGTTTCTATCCCGTGGCGATAGCCGGCAGTGACACGGCCTTTGGCATTGGCGTGGATGACGGCGCTGTGCTATCAAGTAATTAAGCAGTGCCCATCCGTCTTTATCGCTAAGGAGCGCTCCCATGGAGCCCGCGAACCGCAAATTAATCCGTCCCTCATTCAACGAAGCCAAGGCCGAGGCTAAAGGCCCCAAACCTCAACCTCGGGGAGGACCCAAACGTACGCTGCCTCCCGAGCAGACCAACGCCGAAAATTTTTATTACCTCAAGCAAATGCAGTCCAAGACGCCCATGTCTATCGTCCTTCGCGATGGTGAAGTTCTGAAGGGCGTCATCGAGTGGTACGACAAGGATTGCCTGAAGGTGAACCGCGAAGGCGCACCCAACCTTCTGGTTTTTAAATCAAACATCAAGTACATGCACAAGGCCTAGTGCCCTCATGCAGGGGAAAGTCGTGGTCCTCACCGGAGGCACCTCGGGCATTGGTGAAGCTGCCGCCCTTAATCTAGCGGCAATGGGTGCGCGCCTGGTGCTAGTCGCGCGCGACTCGTTGCGGGCTGCTGCAACGAGGCAAAGTCTTCGGGGTTTCGCCCATTCCACATATTTCGCGGATTTATCAAGCGTCTCCGAAACTGAGCGTGTGGCCCGCGAAATCGCCGCCGCGGAACCGCACATTGACGTCCTGATCAACAACGCTGGGGTCATTTCGGCGCAGCGGCAGTTGACAGCGGAAGGACACGAGCTCACATTCGCCACCAACCACCTGGCGTATTTCGTACTCACTCAGGGATTGCTCGGGCGTTTGCTAGCGTCGGCCCCGGCGCGTATCGTCAACACAGCCTCGGAAGTTCACCGCGGCGCACAACTCGATTTCGAAGACCTGCAATCCGCGCAGGATTACAGCGCCTATGGGGCCTATGGGAAATCCAAGCTGGCGAACATGCTTTTTACGCGCGAACTGGCTCGGCGTTTATCGGGCAGCGGAGTTACGGCGAACTGTCTTCATCCCGGCGTAGTCGCCAGCCGCCTGGGTCAACCGAGAGCGGGAGATGGCGGAGACCCATCCGCGGCAAGCTTTCTGTCAAGCAACGGCATTACCGTTGAGGAGGGAGCGGAGACCGTCGTCTACCTGGCATCGTCGCCAGAAGCAGCACAGATGACCGGCGAGTATTTCGTTCAGGGGCGCGCAATCCCGCCGTCGCAAGAAGCGCAGGACTACATTGCTGGCGAAAAGCTCTGGAAGGAATCGGAACGCTTGGCTGGAGTGGAATTCAGAATCGGGCGGGGGTAAAACTGGGCGGGCCGTTGCGACCCGCCCGGCGTGCAACTACTTCTTGTCGTCTGGCGGCGACTTTTTTTTCTTTTTCTTTTCCTTCTTCGGTGGGTCCTGGGCGAAGCTCGTGGTAACAACCGCGCCCGTCAGAAACGTCAACGCGAGGGCCATAATGGCGAATCTTTTCATGTGAAAACTCCTTTCACCCAATATATTCCAGAACTGAGCAAAATGGTTCGCATAGTGTTGTATCTAAACCATTAAAGTTATTTCACATGGTTAAATTTAGTTCACGTTGTAGGAGCTAAGCGCGGTACGCAGAACCTCTACAAAGTTGGCGCCGTTTTCCGACCAAACCTGGCGGCTTTCGATGTCCAGGACCCGCTCCAGATCGCGCACCAGATGCAGCAAGCTTCTCAAATTGGATTGGCCCATCCGCAAGCTTCCTTCGACACCGGGCATGGGCAGGAACAACGCGTCCAGCCCGAACTCGATTCGTAAGTGGTCGCCGTGATCGCTTTCGAATTGTGGTCCGTAGCATGCCAGCGTCAAGGGAGCAGGGCGCAGTTTCCACTCGCCATCGTATTGCCATAGATCCCAGAAGGTATCGATTTCACAGGCGCAATCTGCCTGCAGAAATTCGCGCATCGCCTGGAGGATGACATCCACATCCGTACCTACCGGAAACTCGCGTTCGAACACAGGCGGTTCCGCGAGTTGGATGGCGTAGATTCGCAGCACGGGGCCGCGCTTGGCGAGCTTTGAAAACGGAAAAACGCCGAGGAGTTTGCCGAACTGCTGCAGCGTTTGATTTTCGCTGACCTCCCGCAAACGGCAGGAGAAATATAAACGGTCGGGCACGCTGTGATTGTAACCTGGAAGCAGTGATAACCGATCTGGTGCAAATCAAGCGGCTAGGCGAGAAGAAACGGGATGAAAACGGCCGTTTCCGCAAGTACATGAAGTCGCGGGTTTTCGTGGAGCGCCAGTTCCGTAAGGCAGCCGAAGAGGTCCATGCCGAGATCGATTGCCGCCAATGCGCCGAGTGTTGCCGCGTCACCGACGTGCAGTTAGCGGAGCGCGACATCCACAAACTGGCTCACTTCCTGGGGATGTCTGAAAAAGCGTTTGTAGACAAGCATACAGCCCGGGACGAAGACGACGCATTGATTCTGCGGCGCAACGCCCAGGGCTGTGAGTTTCTCCAAGGAAACGACTGTACGGTCTACGAGGCCCGTCCCGGCAATTGCGAACGGTTCCCGCATTTGCTGCGCGGCAGCGGATCTCTCGAAAGCAAGATGTGGGATTTAGTAGACCGCGCCACCTACTGCCCCATCGTTTACAACTGGATGGAAAAGGTCAAAGCGTTGACCAAATTCCGCCCGTCCAGCACGTAGGAATTACTGTGCAGCGGGAGGCGGTCCGTGGCGTCGCATCCCTGGGCCGAACCCGCCGCCGCCCATGAGCATTCCGAGGCCGTCGCCGAGTTTGGTTTTTTGGTCGGAAGAAAGAACCGCGTAAATCTTGGCGGCGGTCTTCGCATGAATGGCTGCGAGCGGCTGCTGGGCTTGAGAAATCTGCAGAGTAAGAGCGTCGATCTGCGCCGTGTTATTGGCCTTGATCGCGTCGACCAGGCTGGCATGCAAGGTCTTCATCTGATCGCCGGAACCCTGGGATTGAACCTTGGCGTCCGCCAGAATGGTGTGCACCTGATTCTGCTGAGTGGCATCCAGGTTGAGGAACCTGGTCAGCATGTTTTCCATTCGCTGGGTGGGATCTCCACCCGGGCCGCGCCGGCCGCCTGCTGGTGGTTGTGCGAAAAGCGCTGCGGACATCATTAACGGAACGATTGCAAAACGTAGTTTCATTTCCTGTACTTTAACTCCTCACCTGCTTAGACGGGGCTGCCACTCCAGAAGATTACACGTCATTAGCGGACTTTAGCCAACTTTTCCACCGCCGCCTCCAGTCGCTGCGGGTGCTTCAGGACTCCTTCAAATAAATCACCCACGCGGTCGAAGCGTGCCAACGCATTGCCCAGATGGAACTGCTCGGGGCGCAGGCGCGGCGTGACTTCGTCCCAGGCGAGGGGCGTCGCCACCGGCGCTCCCGGGTAAGCGCGCAGCACATAAGGCGCGGAAATAGTCTTGCCTTCGGCGATCTGCTGCCAGTCGAAGTACACCTTTCCTTTTTCGCGGCGCGACACCGCGCGCGGTGTAGTGAACAGATCCGGGCGCTCGGCCGCTCCGAGCGCCGAAAGAGCTTCGGCTAAGGAGCGCACCTGTGCGTATGTGTAGCGCGGTTCCAGAGGCACAAAGATATGCATGCCGTCGCCGCCGGTGGTTTTGGGATAACTGGTAAGCTCAATGCGGTCCAGGCGCCCGCGCACCCACAGGGCCGCTTCGACGATCTTGTCAAAGCTGCACTCGTGCGGGTCCAGATCGACCAACAAATAGTCGGGATGCTCCAGCGTGCCCACGCGGCTCATCCAGGGATTGTGGTCGATGCAGCCGAGGTTGACCAGAAACAGCAGTGTGGCGCGGTCGCCACCGATCGCGTAGTCGATGCCATCGGCAATAGATGTAGGCAGCCACTTGGGGAAACTCTCGGCCACCTGCTTCTGGAAGAAGAACGGTTTTTCGATGCCGTTGGGATAACGCTTGAGCGAGAGAGGACGGTCCCTGAGATGCGGGAGCAGCAAAGGCGCGACCGCGTCGTAGTAGTTCAGCAGATCGCGCTTGCGGTAACCGTCCTTGGGATAGAACAGCTTGTCGAGGTTAGTGAATTTCAGGCGATGGCCGTCGACGGTGAGAAGGGCCCCTTTAAGATCTAAGGCCAATAGCGGTGTGTGCGATTGTGCGGGCGGCGGAGCGAGATCCTCGCGCAGTCCCAGGAACACTGGCGCGCGCAGGCGGCCTTCCTCCGTCCAATTGCTGAACCGAACTTCGCAGACTAATTCTGGTCTGGTCCACGTGACTTTGCGTGGCAGCCCACGAGCGGGTTCAAGCGGAGACTCCTTGGTCTCCAGCGGCGCGAGCTTGGCGAAGAGAGTCTTGACCATCTTGGCATCGAAGCCAGTACCCACATTCCCGGCCCAGGTAAGCTTGCTGGCGCCCGGCGTTCGCGTGGCCAGTACCAATGCGCCCAAACCGTGGCGTTCGCCCTGGGTGTAACCGCAGTTGACGAAATCCGCGGAATCGACCACCTTCCATTTCATCCAATCTGAGGATCGCCGCGACTCATAACGGCTCGTCACTCGCTTGCCCACGATTCCCTCCAGCCCCTGCTCTTTCGCAGCCGCTAGCAGTTCCGTGCCATTCATGGCGAAGTGCTCGGAATAGCGGATGGTGTCGTCCGGTTCAAGGATTTCTTTCAACAGCTTCTTGCGTTCGAGTAGCGGCTTCCCGCGCAGATCGCGGCCGTCCAGATACAACAAATCGAAAGCGTAGAACACCACCGGATGGCTGCGAGCCAGACGCGCGATAGCGCTGGCCTCCGCCACGTTAATACGCCGCTGCAATAGCTCAAAGCTAGGACGCCCCTGAGGATCGAGCGCCGCGATTTCCCCATCGACAATCGCCTGCCGTGCGCGCAGGTGATGGGGCAAAATGGAGAGCTCAGGATATTGCTTGTCGATCGCGTTGCCGTTACGCGAAATCATGCGCAATTTGCTCGATTCGATAAAGCAGATAGCCCGGACGCCATCCCACTTGATTTCGTAAACCCATTCTTCGCCCGCCGGAGGCTCGCCCTTGCCCAACTCGGCCAACATCGGGGTGACGATCTTCGGCAGGTCGCCCAGCGGGGCTGTCTGTGCCGGCGTGGCTGTGAGGCCTCGGGCGATCTCTTCCTGCGTGCGCCCAGTGAGAACGCTCTGCGAATAATCTTCTGGGTCCCAACCAGGGCGCGCGGCGGCGTCTTTCTTCTTGATGAGCAGCCACTCGTTGCCTTTGCCCCGTTTCGTCCGCACGATGGCAAAATCGCCCGACAGCTTTTCCCCTGCTAGCCGAAATTTGAAATCGCCGCGCTTCAGTTGTTCTTCCGCGGTAGCGTCGCCCAATAAATCGTAGGTCCCGCGATCCCACAACATGACGCTGCCGCCGCCGTAGTTGCCCTTGGGAATCACGCCCTCAAATTTGCCGTATTCGAGCGGATGGTCTTCCACCATCATGGCCAGCCGCTTCACGTCCGGATCGAGCGTCGGACCCTTGGGAACCGCCCATGACTTCAACGCCCCCCCAACTTCCAGGCGGAAATCATAATGCAAGTGCGAGGCGTGGTGCCGTTGGACGCAAAATTGCAGCGTGGAAGTATCGGTTTTGCCGGTTCCCGGGGCCGGTTCGGGCGTCCGGTCAAAATGGCGCTTTTCGGCGTACTTTTTTAGCGACATAGGGCCGCTACAAAACTAGAGGGTAATGTTTGAGGTATAGTTAGAGGTCGCGAGGTATAGGCAATGGCTTCCACAGTTTGGAAAGGGCACCTCACATTCGGGCTGGTCTCGTTCCCGGTTAAATTGTACAGTGCTGCGCGTAGCGAGAGCATTAGCTTTAACCAGCTTCACAAAACGGACGGCTCCCGTGTGCGGCAAGTTTTATACTGCGCCGCCGAAGACAAGCCCATTCCGCGCACCGAAATCGTCAAGGGCTACGAGTACGAAAAGGATCGCTACGTCGTCATTGAGGACGAAGAGATTAAGAAAGTGGCTCCGCAATCGGCCAAGGTCATGGAGATCCAGGAATTCGTGAAGGCGGATTCCGTCGACCCCATCTACCTCGAAACTTCTTACTACATGGCTCCCGACGAAGCCGGCGAGAAGCCCTATGCGCTTCTTTTCGACGCCCTGAAGAAGACCGGCTACCTGGGCATCGCCAAGGTGACGATGCACAATCGTGAGCACATCGTGATTCTGCGCCCCGGCCTGAACGGCGTCCTGCTGCACACGATGTATTACAGCCATGAGATCCGCAAAGTGGACGAGTTCCGCACGGACCTGAGCCTGGTGAAAGACAAAGAACTGGCGCTGGCGCAAAGCCTGGTGGAAGCGCTGGCTGCCGAGTTCGAGCCGGAAAAGTATAAGGACACTTACCGGGACAACCTTTTGCAGATGATCGAGTCCAAGAAGGACGGCAAGGAAATTGTCGCCACGCCCGAACCGCGGCAGGAGAAAGTGGTCGACATCCTGGAAGCCTTGAAGGCCAGCCTCGCCGTCGCCAAAAAACCCGCCGCATCGGCGAGCACGGTGAAGGCCATCGACGAAGCCAAGCCGGCCAAGCGCAGGGCGCGCGGCTGAGGGGGTGGGCCGGCCCCATCGGTCCTATAATCTAAGTAACTCCGATGCGGAAGCGGTATCTTTTTTGGTCCGGGCTCGCCTTGCTGGCGATTCTTTTGCCGCTCATCGTCTGGCAAGTCTCCTTCAGCTTCGGAGACTACGGACCCACTACCACTGCCCAGACGTTTATCTTCTGGGCTGTTTCCACTCTGATCTTCCTGCTGACCGTCACTCTTGGATTCATGCTGTTCCGAACCGGCGTGAAGTTGTATCTGGAACGGCAGGCCAATCGTGAAGGTTCGCGCATCAAGACTAAGCTGTTGGCGGCAGCGCTGGCGCTCAGCCTGTTGCCGGTGGTGTTCCTCGCCCTTTTCAGCTACGTGATCTTGAATCGTAACGTCGAGAAATGGTTCAGCCGGCCCGCCGAGGGCATCCGCGCCAACTTGTCGCGAAGCAACGCCGCACTGTCGTCGGAGGTGCAGGGCCGGGCAAGCGCATTGGTTCGCTGGATCGCGGAGTTGCCTGAAGTGGATGCGGGCGGCGTCAACTACGCCGTTCTCTGCCGCGAGAACAATATTGCATCGCTGGAAATCCGCAGGCCGGGCGCCCCTTCCAATATCGTCTGCCCGCTGCAGCCGGGAACCACTGGTCTGTTTACCGCCAGTACCCCGATGCGCGATGGAACGCTGGTTCTTGCCGTCCGCTCCGCGGCGGACATGCAACGGACGCAGAGCGAGATCGATCGCTATATGGCGGAATACAGCCAGCTGGCTGCACAGAAGAAAAATATCCGCACCATGTATCTGCTGTTCATTGTGGCGATCGCGTTATTCATTCTCTTCGTCGCCACCTGGTTTGCTCTGCTACTCTCGCGCCAGCTCATCTCGCCGATCTCGGCGCTGCTAGTCGCCGCGGGGGAAGTGCGTAAGGGCAACCTGGGCCACCGGGTTCGCGCCAAGGCTATCGATGAGCTGGCTACGCTGGTGCGCGCTTTCAATGAAATGATGCAAGAGCTGGAAGCTAACAGCCACGAGCTCGAAAGCCGCCGCCGTTTCACGGAAACCATTCTCGAAAGCATTCCCACCGGCGTCCTTTCGGTGAGCGCCGACGGCCGCATCCAGCGCGTCAATCGCGCCCTGCAAGGCCTCCTGCCCCCGGAGCAGGTGGAACGCGCTGTCAATATAGGCGACCTGTTCTCGCGCGACGATGCGGCTGAGATTGCCTACCTGATGAAGCGGGCTCGTCGCACCGGAATCGCGGCCAGCCAGATTGAAGTATCTACGCCTACACAGGTACTGCACCTCGCGGTGACCGTTTCCGCTTTGCCCGCGCAGCCGCCGGCGGGGCAAGGCTTTGTGGTGGTTCTTGAAGACACCAGCGAGCTGTTGCGGGCCCAGAAGGCGGCGGCATGGCATGAGGTTGCCCGGCGCATCGCCCACGAATTGAAGAACCCGTTGACTCCCATCGCACTCAGTGCCGAGCGCATAGGCCGCATCCTGGATCGAATGGGCGACCGCGACATTCTCACGCACGATTCGCATCGCATCCTCCGGGAATGCGCTCGCACCATCTCGCGCGAAGTCGAATCGGTGAAGACGCTGGCAGACGAATTTTCTCAGTTCTCGCGATTCCCGGCTGCGCAGCCGGTACCGAGCGATATCAACGAGATCGTCAAGAACGCCTTGGCGGTTTTCCTCGGACGTCTGGAGGGGATCGACCTGCGCGTCGAACTCGCGGAAGATCTCCCGTCCATTTGCGTCGATCCCGAGCAATTCAAGCGAGTGGTGGTCAACCTCGTCGATAACGCCGCCGAGGCCATGCGGGACGTTCCTGTCAAGCGCATGCTGGTGCGTACGATACCCTCCAGCTCCGATTCCATTGAGCTCATGGTGGCGGACACGGGCTGCGGCATATCGCCCCAGGATAAGGAAAAACTCTTCCTGCCCTATTTCTCCACCAAGGGCCGTGGTACCGGATTGGGCCTGGCTATCGTCAGCCACATCCTTTCCGAGCATGGTGCGCGTATCCGCGTCGAGGACAACCGCCCCGCCGGAGCGCGTTTCTACGTGGATATCCCAGTTACCGTGGCAGCCGAGGCGGAGGCTCGCGCGTGAAGACTACGCGCGTCCTGATTGTAGACGACGAACCCGGCATTCGCGAATCGCTAACAGGAGTGCTGGAGGATGAAGGCTACACCTGCACCGCCGTCGAAAGCGGTGAGAAATGCCTGGAGGAGCTCGCGCGCAACAGCTACGACGTAGTGATGCTGGACGTGTGGCTGGAAGGCATGGATGGATTGGAAACGCTGTCGCGCATTCAAGAAATTCCCTTCGCCGACCGTCCGGAAGTTGTGATCATCTCCGGCCACGGAACCATTGAAACAGCGGTGAAGGCCACCAAACTGGGAGCCTTCGATTTTCTCGAAAAGCCGCTGACTATCGATAAGGTCACGGTGGTGCT
>CAZDGT010000230.1:0-2318 GCA_964504905.1 uncultured Bordetella sp.
GCAATATCGCAAAAAGGGCAAGTTCGAAGTGGCCGACGGCGGCACCGTCTTTCTCGATGAGATCGGCGACATCAGCTTGAAGACGCAGACAGACCTGCTGCGCGTCCTCCAGGAGAAGGAGATCGTTCGCGTCGGCGGGACGCAGCAGCTCCACATAGACTTCCGCTGCATCGCCGCCACCAACAAGAGCCTGGAATCGCTGGTCAAGGCCGGCACCTTCCGCCCCGATCTGTATTACCGTCTCCACGTGCTGTCGATCGAAATCCCACCGCTCCGCGACCGCCGCGAGGACATCCCGCTGTTGCTCGACTTCTTCCTCCGGAAGCTCTGCGCCACGACAAACATCCCTGTGCCGCCGCGTGTTCCCGCCGAGACCATGGACCTGCTGCTAAGCTACGATTGGCCTGGAAATGTGCGCGAACTGGAAAATGCCGTCGAGCGCGCCGTCGTCATGAGCCGCGGCGCCGATCTCAAACCGGCCGACTTCTCCTTCCAACTGCGGACGCAATCGCAGCCGAACGGGCGCACGCTCGAAGAAGTAGAGCGCGCCCATATTGAGAAGGTGTGGCGCGACTGCGACCTGAACCATTCGCGGACCGCCCGCATTCTCGGTATCGACCGGACCACGCTCTACAACAAGCTGAAGCGCTACGCTCTCAAGTGACTATCGAGCTAATCCCGCTCGGTTCGGAAACCAGAATTGACCTTCTGGACGACCTCGCTGCGGCCCTGGCGCGCATCTTCCGGTCCTCCTGCCACGTCAATCCGCAGCTGCTCGACATCGAATTCGCCCGCGATGCACGGCGTGAACAATACCACTCCACCGCCATCCTCCGCCGCATGGCGCAAACGCCCCCTCCCACGGGCCGCCGGCGATTGGGCGTCACCGGAGCCGACCTCTTCGTTCCCGTGCTGACGTTTGTCTTCGGCGAAGCGCAGCTCGAAGGCCAGTGCGCCATCGTCTCTTACAAGCGTCTCTTCGAGGAATTCTACGGGCTGCCCGCGAATCCGCCCCTCTTGTTCGAGCGCCTCCGCAAAGAAGCCGTCCACGAACTGGGACACACTTTCGGACTGAAGCACTGCATAGACTGGCGCTGTGTCATGGCGTCGAGCCACGCCGTCGAACGCCTTGACGTAAAGACCGCCGACTTCTGCGGGGAATGCCTGAAATCCATAAAAAATGAGGACCGGCAAATACGCCAATTCCCATTCAGCTTTCGCTAGTTCAGTGGATCCGTGGGATCAGCCGGAGGCGGATCGCAGACTTAACGCCCTGATTCCGGCGCTCGCCGCACTTTGACAAAGTAAGCACCTGCTTCGAGCCCCCACCTGCTGATTGCCATCTGTCCGTCCAACTCCTCACCTCTGCGAACCGCCTGCCCTGCAGGCTTCTCGAACGCAAGCACGGATGAGATGAGTGTTTCGCCGCCGCGGCACGCAGGGCGATCAGGCTGTGCATGCCATCCACACGGAGTGGTATCAGGAACCGTGCTGTCGTGGTGCGCGGAATGGATTCAGGATCGATGCGAGTCCGCCGCCAAATGCCAATCGGCGGTGGAGGCATCGGCGCTCTTCCACGATCTGTGCGCCGTAGCGCTCGCGCAACTTGCGCGCGGGTTCGTGATCCTCGACGGAGATCAGGACTTCGTTCTCGATAAGTACCCTCGCGCACCTCTGGCGGCCTGCACGAATCCAGCCGCAAATTCCCGGCTCCATCGCAAAGAAATGCAGCGACGATCGTATACACCCTTCCGCATCCGTCCCAGTACAATGCCGTGGAAACCGTTCCGACCCGCCGCAGAAATGAAAAAGGGACCGGCCATTACGCCAGTCCCCGCTACAGTTTTCGATGAACGAAGGAGCGGGCGGCCCGGAGCCGCCCATCTCACAAAAGTTACTTGGCCTGCAGGCCCTCGATGTACCGTGCCAGGTTGTACATCCGCAGTTTCACGGTGCCGTCGTTGGCATTCATGCTTTGGAACAGAGTTCCCCAGATCGGCATTTCGGTGTTGCCGTGTGCCGACACATCCACGCCGCTCTCCAAGACTTTGAGTACGGAGTAGATCGGGAATTTGCCGCCATTCTTCTTTGCCATCTGGGTCAGATCGGATGGAGCCACCTTCATCGCAGCAGCCGCGGGGCCGCCACCTTTGGCGTCTTTGCCGTGACACGAGGCACAGTAGGCACCGTACATTTCAGAGCCCGAATTTGCCGCGGTGCTTTGCACTGGAACCTTCTTCACCTTCACCTCGGCGAACACGGGGCTGCAGAAAATAAGAACTGCGAGTAAAACAACAAGTATTTTAGTGGTCATAGTG
>CAZDGT010000231.1:0-14721 GCA_964504905.1 uncultured Bordetella sp.
TCGAGTTCGGCGCCTTCCTTTGATTCACGGCTCTTGTGGACCGGGCGGCCGACGGCAAGAATCACTTGATCGCGGTTCATTCCCTCGATGACTTTCTTAGACTTCACGGCTACCTTGATGGGCTCGGGAAGCGTGTCGACGTAGTTTTCGGTCACCGTGTCCTTCTCGAAATCCAGGATCGGCTGGAGCATCTTTTTCACATCCGCCGAGGTAATCTCGCCGATCGGGCCGCCGAAGGTCAGGGCGACGGTGGTACCGCCCGGCGCGTTGGTGGCCGGTCCGGTTATGGGCGCGGTTTGCGTACCCATGCCGACCTGAATGTGGTCGTACCACCTTCTCTGGCTCTTCATGCCGCCGTTAAGCTCGAGTACGATGCGGTCCTTTGCGATTTCGATGTGCGTGACCTGAATCAGATCACCGACGCGCCCGGCGAGACCGAACTCTCTCTCGGCGGCTTTCCACTTGGCTTCATCGCGCACACCCGCAGTGGTGAATTCGAGGGCACTCTTCGAACGGGGCAGCAGGACCTTGATCTTGGCGTATTCGGCGGTGAGGCCGCGCAGGAGTTCGATACGCTGATCGTCGGTGAGCTTCTTGGAATCGGCGTGCAAGGTGGCAGACGCCATTGCCAGAATCAAAAGCAGCGCAAGCCTTCGCATCGTCAACCTCGCTGCGGGATGAAGCGATACAGCACGAAGAACAGGCCAGCCACGACGCCCGTCGTGAATAAGCCGCCTTCGAGACCGTACGCCCCACCGCTCCAGAGAACGTCCGCTCTCCATTGCAGTTCATATCCCGTCACACCCATTGTAAACCCGCTGAGATTCACGCCCAGGAACGGCATGGCCACGTTCCAGCCGAAGTGCATGCCGATGGGTAGCCAGAGTGCGCGGGTGCGCAGATAGGCGCAGCCAAGGAGCACGCCCCAAGCGATGGTGTTGACTACAGCCAGCAGCGTGACGCCGGGGTTGCCCAGATGCATTAATCCGAAAAGAATGCCGACGGGCAGCACAGTGGCGAATTCTCCCATGTTTCGCACGAGGTGTTGGAAAGCGTAGCCATGGAACATCAGTTCCTCTCCTACCGAGCCGAATAGCAGGACGATCGCCAATACCGGGAGACCGGCCCAGGCGGGTTGCGCGCCAGCGACAGCTTCGAAGGCGGCCAATCCTGAAACCAACGCGACCAGGACGATGAGAACGGCGCCACCCGCGCCGCAGGCAATGCCAGTTAGCATCTCCCGGGCGGATGCCGGGGACCATCCAAGTCCGAAATCAGCAAGTTGGCCGCGCTCCCATCCGCGAGCCAGCACTGCGTTAGCGAGGGCTCCGGTCGCGAAGGTGGAAAGCGCGGAGATCACCAGAAGTCCGCCGAAGGGCTGCATGAGGGCCGGGAATAAGATTCGTCCCAAGATCACGAGCAGCACGAAAACCCCCAGGCGAACCAGCAGGCGCAGCCGATCCGGATCGAATTTCGCGGGAGTGGTTTGCGTCCCGGCGTTCATCGCGGATGCACCTCCCTGCGCAGCAGGATGATCATCAGGGCAGAGAGAGCGATGGAAAGCTCCACGCCGTATAACGGGATTTCCGGCAGGCGTTCGCCGCGGAACAGGAATAGGAACAGCAAGGCCATGAGCAGGGCGCGCATGCCAATTCGTGCCGCTCCGGCCGAGAAGCGCAGCGTCATCCAGCCGGCCCATAGCGCCAGCGCGATCGATCCCGCGAGGCCCAGCAAGACCGATTGGGCCAGGACATCGAGTTCCGGCAACAAAAGGCGGCGGCGGGAAACGCTCAGAGTTACGATTCCTGCGATGAGCATCACCAGAGCCAGCCCCTCGCCGTAACCCACGGCTTTTGCCGCGCGAATCCCGGCTTCGCGCATTGTTTGCGGACGTCCTTTCGCGAAGGCTTGCGCTGCCGCAGGCGCAGCGAAAACAATCCCCAGGCAGGCATAGGCAGAGATCATGACTGGTTCCAGAAATCCGAGTCCCTTGCGAAACGGAATAAATACGCCGAAAATGGCGATCAGGACGAGATGAAGGATAACAACCTGCAGAACCGGCTCCGTCCACACAATGGTACCAGCGGAAGTGTTTATGCGTGGGTTCTTTCACGTCTGTGAGGACAAGCCCTAATCCTCGGCTAAGTGTAATTTACCTAGGGTCCGTTTGCTAAACAATTATGGCGGACACGACGATAAACACAGTAGACATGATGAACAGGCGTATCGAGCCCCGTTTGCTTTGTGCCGATCTGGTTGACGTTCAGTGGAAAGACCAGACCGGGCGTGTTCGGCGTAGCGTCGCAAACCTCGAAGATATCTCGCTTTCGGGCGCCTGTCTGCAGGTGGAGAGGCCCGTACCACTGGGAACGCCCTACCGCATTACGTACCCCAAGGGTGTACTCTTCGGCAAGGTGAAGTACTGCGTATTTCGGGAAATTGGATACTTTCTCGGTATCGAATTTGAGGCTGGCAGCCGCTGGTCGCGCAGTGATTTCCGGCCCCAACATTTACTGGATCCACGCCATCTGGTGAATCGCTCAACTAATAAGCTCAAAGACGAGGCCGCACCCGAACCGGCCGCTTAGTTACTTCTTAGCGGCGACCGCGTTAACTGCATCGTAAGTAAACTCCACAAACTTGTAGAGCGAAGTTTCCGAGATTCGTTCCACGTCGCTATGCCAGGCGTGGTTCGCGAAATCGTCGGCCGTCATCGCCGGGCCGATCCCATAGGACTGAATGCCCTTGGCCCGAAGTTGAGCCATGTCGGTGGACGCCGTGAGCATGGCGGGGAGCGTTGTCGACCCGGGGTAAACACGGTTGGCGGCTTGCTCCAGTGCGCGGTACATCTCCGTATCCAGGCGCGAAGGGGGCGCCGCAGGACGGGTAGCAAAGAGAGGCTCAATCTTCACGACGGGATCAGCAATGACTTTTGTCATCTCAGCCATGAATTGCGGGATGTCCTCATCGGGAAGCGCACGGATGTCGATGCTGGCCTCCGCTTCAGACGGGATGACGTTTGGCCCGATACCCGCTTTTAGTACCGTAGGCACCACCGAGGTGCGCAGCATCGAATAGTGCATGGGCTCGAATTCGGCCAAGTAGCGCTGCGCGGCGGCCGAACGCTGCGGATTCAGGAGTCCGTTGTAGCGCGCGGCTTGTTCGGGCGTGCTAATAGTCGCCAGCTTTTCGAAGTAGGTACGCGTCGTGTCATTCAGACGCATGGGCGTCTGCCAGTTGCCGACTCTTTGCACTGCGCCCGTAAGATGGATGAGCGCGTTATCCAGGCGGGGTACCGAACCGTGGCCGGAGATGCCGTTCGACACCAGCCGGACGCGGCGCGGAATCTTTTCCGTGGTCGTAATCTGGACTATTTTGACCTTACCGTTCTCCATGATCGCGCCGGGGCCTTCGCTTAGAGCGAACTCGGCGTCAATCTCCTCGAAGTGCTGATCCGCCATGAAGCGAATGCCGACGCCGGTGGGATCGGCTTCCTCGCCCGACTCCGCCAGAAAGATCAGATCGCGGTCTAGGGTTACGCCCGAGCGTTTTACCAGCAGAAACGACATAAGGACAGCGACCAACTTGTCTTTGTCGTCAGTGGTGCCACGTCCCCAGACATAGCCGTCTTTCAGCACAGCCCCGAAGGGATCGACGGGCCATTTTTCGCGCTGGACCCCAACCACATCCGTGTGGGCCATGATGAGGAGCGGCCGCTTGCTGCCGTTGCCCTTGAGTCGAGCCACGAGATTGGTGCGCTTGGGATCGAGCGCGAAGGTTTTGCTGGGGATGCCTTCGTCGTCGAGCACCTTTTTCAAATATTCGACGGCTTTTGTCTCATTGCCCGGGGGGTTGCTCGTGTCGATTTGAATGAGCGCCCGGAAGTGCCGCAGAATCTCGGCCTGCTGCTGGTCCCAGTTGATCGATGCGGGCTGGGCGAGCAAAGAGGCCGCCGATACGAACAGGAATGCGAGTAACTTCATTTCTTCACCGCCACCTCAGTCACCACTCTCCAGTCGAATTCGACGAAATTGTAAAGCGATGATTCCTGCAAGCGTTCAACGTCGCCATGGGCCCCATAGTTGATGGTGTCTTCTTCAGTGGCGTACGGACCAATGCCGTAACTCAACATCCCTTTCGCCCGCAATTGTGCCTTGTCGCTCGACCCAGTGGTCATGGTGGGGAGAACCGTGGCGGAAGGATACATTTGCTTACTCACGCGCTCCAGAATCCGGTACATTTCGGTATCGAGGCTCGAAGGCGGCGAAGGCGGGTGCGCAATGGGAAGCGGTACTATCTTCACGGCTGGATCGCCAATGATCTTCTGCATCTCGGCAAAGAAGTTGGGGATGTTCTCATCGGGAAGGGCGCGGATGTCGAGCGTTGCCTCAGCTTCCGAGGGGATGACGTTGGGGCCGATGCCGGCCCTAAGCATCGTGGGCACGATGGACGTTCGCAGCATCGAATAGCGTCCCGGCTCGTTTTCGGCCAGATAGCGTTGCGCGGCGGCCGCGCGCTGCGGGTTCAGGAGAGCGTTGTAACGCGCGGCTCTTTCCGGCGTGCTGATGGTGGCCAGCTTTTCGAAGTAGGTCCGCGTGGTGTCATTCAGCCGCATGGGAGTTTCCCATTTGCCGACTTTCTCGACCGCTGCGCTGAGGTGCGTGACGGCATTATCCAGGCGCGGAATCGATCCGTGTCCGGAGGTTCCGTTCGCGATCAAACGAACACGAGCGGGAACTTTCTCAGCGCTTGCGATGTTAACGATGGTGACGCGATCCCCTTGCAACGTGGAGCCGCCGCCCTCAGTGAGAGAGAACTCGGCGTCTACTTCGTCGAAGTGCTGCGCCAGCATGTAATTGATGCCTACTCCGGTAGTGTCGGCCTCTTCACCGGATTCGGCGAGGAAGATCACGTCACGGTCTAGCGGCGCGCCGGTGCGCTTTAGCAGCAGCATCACCATGAGGTCACCCGCCAGGATTGGCTTGTCGTCGCGCGTGCCGCGGCCCCAAATGTAACCGTCCTTCATCACCGCACCGAAGGGATCTACCGGCCACTTCTCGCGCTGCACTCCCACCACGTCGGTATGCGCCAGGATCAACAGGGGGCGCTTGCTGCCGTTACCCTTTAAGCGCGCAACTAAATTTGCGCGCTTGGGGTCGAGCGCGAAGGTCTTGGTAGGGATTCCTTCAGCCTCCAGGACCTTCTTCAGATATTCGACAGCGCGAGTCTCGTTGCCGGGCGGATTGCTGGTGTCGAGCTGCACCAAGGCACGGTAATGTTGCAGGATCTCTGCCTTTTGTTTATCCCAGTCGATGGCGGGCGTTTGAGCGAATGCAGCAGAAGCAAGCAGTGCGGTTAGGATGAATGTCTTCAACGCGGGACTCCTGTTTTGGGCATTACTTTATCACTATACTGAAGTTGAGTTTATGGCTTCGGCTGTCGACCAGCTTTCCGAAAATCGGCCTGCCGTCCACGCTCGAGCGATTCCGTGGGTGGCTTTGATCTGGTTCAGCGCGCTCCTCATCGCGGCCTACTTCCCGGTATTAAAGCATTTGGTGGAACAATGGAGCACGGATGAGGATGTAAGCCATGGATTCTTTGTCCCTCCGGTAGCTGCATTCATCGCATGGCAGCGGCGCAATCAGATTCTGGCTCTGGATTATCGGCCAGCGTGGTGGGGACTAGGGGTGATGGCGTGGGCGGCACTGCAAGGCTACGTAGGCACTCTGGGCGCGGAGTTATTCCTGCAACGAACGTCGTTCCTGATTGCGCTGGCCGGTTTGCTGCTGGTGGTGGGAGGGACGCGGCTGGTTCGCGAACTGGCGTTTCCCTTGCTGCTGCTGCTCTTCATGATTCCGATCCCGTCCGTGCTATACAACCAGATCACTTTCCCGCTCCAACTATTCGCCAGCCAGGTGGCCGAATTCAACTTGGGATTGATGGGCATCCCGGTGCTGCGCGACGGCAATATTCTGGAGCTGGCGAGCCAGAGGCTTTCCGTGGTGGAGGCGTGTAGCGGCATTCGCAGCCTGCTTTCGCTTTCTTTCCTCTCCCTGGTTTACGCCTTCTTCTTCGACAGCAGGGTTTGGATGCGGTGGGTTTTGTTGGCGGCGACTATTCCGGTGGCGATTATTGCCAACTCAGCCCGCGTGACCATTACGGGTGTACTGAGTGAAATAGACCCACAATTGGCGCAAGGATTTTTCCATAGCGTGGAGGGTTGGATCATTTTCCTGATTGCTTTGGCCATGTTGGGCGGATTACATGCGCTCATTAATCGTTTCATGGGAAAGAATACCGCGGAGACTGCCGGTGCTTGAATTTCTGAAATCCCGTGCCGTGCTGGCTGCAACGGGCTTGATCATTCTGCAGGGCGTGTTGATTTATGGCGCCGTCAGGCCGGAATCCATTCCTTCGGCAACGCCTCTAGCGCAACTTCCCAAGGAGCTGGGCGCATGGAATTTGGTGCAGGAGGGTGTAGTAGACGCGGATACGCGAGCCGTACTACAAGCCGACGACCTGTTGAACCGCTACTACTCGACTGAGACCGCGGGCGCCAACCTGTTCGTGGCCGCCTTCCGGTCCCAACGTAACGGGAAAGCTCCCCACTCACCCAAAAACTGTCTGCCGGGCACCGGATGGACGCCTCTGAATTCGAGCGAAGTGGCGATCGATATTGGCAAGGGGCAGCCGATCCAGGTCAATCGCTATGTGGTGGCGCATGGGGATGAGCGCAGCCTGGTGCTGTATTGGTATCAATCTCGCGACCGCGCTATCGCAAACGAGTACGCGGCGAAGTTTTGGGTTGTAGTGGATGCCATGCGCCTGAACCGTACTGACACGGCGCTGGTGCGCGTGGTGGTTCCCATCGTGAATCGGGATGAGGAGACTGCCGGTAAGTCGGCGGCGGATTTTGTGCGCTCCTTCTATGGAAGGCTGCGCGAACACCTGCCTGCCTGAACCATCCAAGAAAATTCTATGTACTTCCAACAGTTTTACCTGACTTGTCTTTCGCACGCGTCGTACATGCTTGCGTCGGAGGGCGTGGCGTGCGTGGTGGATCCGCAACGCGATGTTTCGATCTATCTCGAAGAGGCGCGGGCTCGCGGGCTTACGATCGAGCATATTGTCGAAACCCATTTGCACGCCGATTTCGTTAGTGGACACGTGGAACTGGCGGCGCGGACAGGCGCGAAAATCTATCTGGGCGCGGCAGCCGATTCTCCGATTCCGCATGTGGCCGTGCACGATGGCGATGAAGTCCGCTTCGGCCGAGTGGTTCTGCGCTTTCTCGAAACCCCGGGCCACACCGTGGAAAGCGTTTCGATAGTAGTGACGGATCTGGATCGCGGCAGCAAGCCCTGGGCTGTGCTCACCGGTGACACATTGTTCATTGGCGATGTCGGGCGGCCCGACCTATCCATGGACAAAACGCCGCAGGAACTGGCGGCGATGCTCTATGACAGCCTGCACAAGAAGCTGGTGCCGCTGGGCGACGACGTAGAGGTGTATCCCGCGCACGGGGCGGGCTCGCTTTGCGGCAAGCAGATGCGGGCGGAGCGCCAGTCGACCATCGGCAAGGAGCGAGAGCTGAACTACGCATTGCGCGCTTCAAGCAAGGAAGAATTTGTGCGGCTGCTCACTGCCGAACTGCCCGACCGCCCCAGCTACTTCGCCCAGGACGCCGAGATCAACCGCACGGGCGCCATCCCGCTGGACTTCCTGCTGCCCATGGAGGCGCTGACCCCAAGCGAAGTGCTGCAGCGGCAGCGCGCCGGCGACCTGGTCCTGGACACGCGGCCCGCGATGCAGTTCGGCGCGGGGCACATCCCGGGAGCAGTCAATGTTCCTCTTGCCGGGCAGTTTGCGGGAACGGCTGGGACGGTGCTGGGTTTGGACCACGACCTGATTGTGGTGGCTGAAGATCAAGCTGCGGTGGAAGAATCGCGCACTCGCCTGGCGCGAGTTGGCTTCGAACGTGTGGCGGGATATCTGGATGGCGGCATGGCGCGCTGGGCTGAAGAGCAAAGGCCTACGGCGCAAATCATGCAAATATCGGCAGCGGAGCTGGATCGCGAACTCGCCGAAGAGCCGGGCTCGATTCAGATCGTGGACGTCCGGCGCAAGCCCGAGTGGGAACAGGGCCACATCGCAGGCGCGCTGCACAAGCCGCTAGATCGAGTCGCCAAAATGCTGGACGATTTGGATCGCGCGAAACCCATCGTGGTTCATTGCAAGGGCGGATATCGCAGCGCGATTGCGTGCAGCCTGATCCAACGGGCGGGTTTTGAGAACGTCACGAACCTGATTGGCGGGCTGGATGCGTGGCAGGCAACGGGCCTGGCGGTGAGGGCCTAGCCTTTGCTCGCGACTTTCGCCGAGGCAGCCATATTCGCGCGCCTGAGTTTACGCTGCTGCCGCTGCAACGCGAGCAGCTCGCGGCGCCGGCGGGACTTCACGTGGCTATCGACGGTTCCCCAGAATTTGCGGAAATAGTCGGCGGCGGAAACGAGCGCGAACAGCACTACGGCCCACATGGCGATCAGCCCCAACTGATCCAGTTGGGGCCAGCGGATTCCTGCAATCACCAGGGCGATGGCCGCCACCTGCGCGACCATTTTAGATTTTCCTAATTCACTCGCCTCGATCGTATAGCCGCCTGCGGCGGCGATAGAGCGCAATCCCGAGACGGCAAATTCGCGTCCGATGATCAGAATCACCATCCAGGCCGGTACGCGATGAATATCCACCAGCGAAACCAGCGCGGCGGAAATGAGCAGCTTGTCGGCGATGGGATCGAGAAGCGTGCCCACCGTGGTGATCTGGCCCCAGCGGCGCGCCAGGTAACCATCCAGCAAGTCAGTGGCGGCCGCGGCCAGGAAGATGAGGAGCGCGAAGGTTTCGCGCGTGATGGCGAGAGGTCCGGTTAAGGCTGTGAGATAAGGTTCGACGAACCCCCCTCCGAGTAGCGCTGCCACCAGCAGCGGGACGAAGAAAATCCGCAAAAGCGTAAGCAGATTCGGCCCGTTCATTAGTTGTTTCTCATCATAGCCTACGCAACCAGATACTTCGACAACCGGCGGCGGATGGATTCAGGAGTCTCCGCGTGGATTTCACACATCTCGTCCGTGTAGCGCGTCGAGATCACGCGTGCGTGCTCGTGCAACGTGTGAATGGGTCCACCTTCGCCGGCCGGAATGCGGAAGGTGCAGTCGGTGAGAGCGTCCAGCGCGAGGGTCTCGTCAATCTTCTTGAGGAGAGCTTCGAAACCGGCACCGGTGCGAGCGGAGATAGCCACGGCGGCAGCGGGTTGGTGATCTGGATCTTCGAGTATCCGGCGCGCCAGGGAAGCCGCGTCCGGCTCTCCTGGGATTTGATCCACCTTATTCAGCACCAGAATTTGCAGCGTGGTATCCGCTCCGATCTCCTGCAGCGTCGCCATGACGTGCGCTGTATGCTCGGCTGCTTGCGGTGAGCTGGCGTCGACGACGTGCAACAGCAGCTCGGCTTCGATCACTTCTTCAAGAGTGGCGCGAAAAGCTCTTACCAGCGTCGTGGGCAGATTGCGGATGAAACCTACCGTGTCGCTCACCAATACGCGCCTCCGCGATGGCAGTGTGATGTGGCGCACGGTAGGATCGAGCGTGGCGAACATCTTGGCATCGGCAAGCACTTCGGACCCTGTCAGGCGGTTGAACAGCGAGGACTTGCCGGCATTGGTATAACCGACTAGCGCAATGGTAGCGAGTGGCACGGCCTGACGCTGCATGCGCTGCGTGGTGCGTCCGCCGCGGACTCGCTCCAAGCTGCGCTCGATGGCGTGGATGCGCTGATGAATCCGGCGGCGGTCGGTCTCGAGTTTCGTTTCGCCAGGGCCGCGGGAACCAATGCCGGCGCCCAGCCGGGACATAGCGGCGCCGTGTCCGGTCAATCGCGGCAGCAGATAGTTCAGTTGCGCCAATTCAACCTGCAACTGCCCTTCCCTGGTACGCGCGCGCCGCGCGAAGATGTCCAGGATCAACTGCGTGCGGTCGAGAATCTTTACATCCAGCGCGTTCTCCAGATTGCGCTGCTGAGTGGGAGTCAGTTCGCGGTCGAAGATCACCACATCGGCTTGGTGCAAGTGGATCAGCGCCTTGAGCCCTTCCACCTTGCCGGAGCCGATCTGTGTGGCCGAATCGACGCGGGGGCGCGACTGAATCTGGCTCTCAACAACGCGCGCTCCGGCTGTGAGGGCAAGCGATGCAAGCTCGGCAAGAGAATCTTCCGCACTGGCTTGCGTGGATTCGCCGCCGGATTGCTTACGCTGTGAACTCCTGCCCGTGAGATTCAGGCCGACCAGGATCGCAATTTCTTGTGGGTCTGGCAAAGCTGTGGTTCTAGTGGTGTTCTTCGCCGACGGGCGCGCCGGGTGCGGCGTGGCTTACATGGCTGCTCGCCATGGCAGCGCCGGTTTGCGGCCCAGCGTGGTAGGGCCGGGAGACCACTACCGTGGAAATCGCGTGCTTAAAGATCAGTTGTTCCTGACTGTTGGTTTCCAGGACCACGGAATATTTGTCGAAGCTCTTAATCCGGCCGGAAAGCTTGACGCCACTCATCAGGTAAATGGTCAAAAACGTCTTATCTTTGCGCGCATTGTTTAGAAATGCTTCTTGTATGTTTTGCGCTTGTTTTTCCATAAAAAGATCCTTGCCTCAATACACCACAGGACCCCGGCAATTTACCCCCGGGCCAAAATGTGTCTGCGCCCTTCATCATATCGTAATGACGCGGTCCCCTATGCTAGAGATCAGGTGGCCCCCAATCGTATTCGCAAGCTAAATTCGGCCGAAACGCTCAGTGGAGCGCGCTATGTCTTGTATTGGGCGCAGATGAACCGGCGGGTGGAATCGAATCACGCCTTAACTTTCGCAGCGGACTTGGCGAATGAGTTGCGGCTTCCGGTTCTGGTCTACGAGGGATTAACCTGCTCGTATCCCCACGCGAACGACCGCTTCCACACTTTCATCCTCGAAGGCGTGCCGGGGACTGCGAAACGCTTGCGGGCGCTCGGCATCGGCTATCTATTTCATCTGCGCAAGCGCCAGACCGATCCCAATAACGCGCTGTATCGCCTGGCAGCCGAAGCCGCGGCGGTTGTTACGGACGACTATCCGGTATTCGTTGCGCGTAATCACAGCGGCAGCGTGCCCGGCAAACTGGCGATCCCGTACTATGCCGTGGATTCCAGTTGCATCGTGCCGATGAATCATTTCGATAAACAGGAGTACGCGGCATATACCATCCGGCCCAAAATAAAGAAGGTTCTCGAAGACTGGTTGAAGCCGGTGCCGCCCCTTCGAGTGAGGCACCGTTTCGCCGGCAAGCTGCCGGACTTGCATACGGAAGTGACAGAATCCAATATCACGGAGTTGGTTGCTTCGTGCGAGATCGACCATTCCGTCGCCCCGTCGACCGAGTATCGAGGAGGCCGCGACGAAGCGGAATGCAGACTTCGTTACTTTCTGGAGCACAACCTGCGCCGCTATGCACGCCTAAACCGCGAGCCATCGGCTCACGCGACATCGGGGCTCAGTCCCTATCTCCACTTCGGACACATTTCATCGCTCGAAATCGCTCTGGCGGTTCGCGAATATGCCGCGGAGCACAAGCTCATCGCGGATGAGTTTCTGGAACAATTGATCGTCCGCCGCGAGTTGGCTTTCAATTTTGCACGCTTCTCGCCAGTGCTCGATTCGCTGAAGGCGCTTCCCGATTGGGCGCAGTCAAGTCTGGCGAAGCACGCGGGCGATCCGCGCGATCCTAACTATACGCGCGAACAGTTTGAGAGCGCCTCCACGCATGACGCTCTGTGGAACGCCACGCAGACCGAGCTGCTCACACGGGGCGTGATCCACGGCTACTATCGGATGTACTGGGGCAAGAAGATCATGGAATGGTCGCGGAGTCACGAGGAAGCGCTGGCGACGATGATCTATCTGCACGATCGCTACGCGCTGGATGGCCGCGACCCGAATACCTACACCAATATTCTGTGGTGCTTCGGACTGCATGATCGACCGTGGTTCGAGCGGCCGATTTTTGGCATGACTCGATACATGACGCTGGAAGGCATGAAGCGCAAGACCGATGTTGATGCCTATATTCGCGAAGTGACACAGGGCAGGCTGCTATGAAGGTCGCCATCACCGGAGGGTCGGGCTTTGTCGGGCGCGCGTTGACGGAGCGATTGCGTGCCTCCGGGCACAGCGTGACGGCAGTATCGCTGCGGACTCAACCGAGCCCGGCCGTCTTCGCGGGATGCCAAGCCGTGGTGCACCTGGCGGGCGAACCGGTAGCCCAACGATGGACCGCCGCGGCCCGCGAACGGATTCGCGACAGCCGCATCCAAGGGACGCAATCACTGGTTGCAGCGCTTCGCCAAGAACCGCCAACAGTGCTGGTGAGCGCTTCGGCAGTGGGGTATTACGGTTCGCAGGGAGACTACATACTGACCGAACAGTCGGCACCCGCAGCCGATTTCCTGGGGCAAGTCGCACTTGGCTGGGAGCAGGAAGCGCGCGCGGCTGAACAGTTTGGAGTGCGCGTGGTCACTCCACGCATCGGAGTCGTACTAGGCCGTGGCGGCGGAGCGCTGGGAAAAATGCTCCTGCCATTTCGTCTTGGTGTCGGCGGACGGCTGGGGAGCGGGAAGCAGTGGATGTCCTGGATTCATCTCGATGATCTGGTCTCGCTGATCGAGTTTGCGATCGCAACACCGGCGCTCAGTGGCCCCGTGAATGCCGTCGCGCCGAATCCCGTAACTAATGCCATGTTCACGCGTGCGTTGGCGGCAGCGCTGCATCGTCCCGCGATCTTTCCGGTTCCCTCGTTCGCGTTGAAGATGCTGTTTGGCGAGATGTCACAAGTGTTACTGGGAGGCCAGCGAGTGATTCCCGAGGTCGCGATGCGTGCAGGTTTCCAATTCCGCTACGCGGAAATCGGTGAAGCCTTGCGGCAGATTCTGGCGGACTGACTCCGCCTATTGCGCCGTATCGAGAGGATGTGAGGCCTTGTCGAAGAATTCCTTCTGCAGGCGCGGGGAAGCTTGGTCCGCCTTAACGGCCCGAATCGCCGCTGCCAAGCGATCGGCAGAAGCCTGGACCAACGCAGTTCCGCGGGCGGCCGTGGCGCCGGAAGCGTCGCCGGCATAGTGATTCGGATACATCGAATACCAGCCGATGCCAGTGGAAACTCCCGCAGGCAGATCGAGACGCGCGAGGTTGGCTCCCGATTGCTGGCCGCCGCGCTCCGGATGCACCAACTCCGGGCGTGACGCCATCACCATGGCCGCTTCAATCTCACCGGCATGTCCGTCCACGCCGGGCCGGGAAGGCTGCGCCGCAGGGGGCAACTGCGCTTGTCCGCCGAGCGCGCTGTATCCGTAGACCACATAATCTTTGGGCGAATCCAACTGGATCTGCAGAAAGTAATTCAGCAGGTTGGTGTTGCCGCCGTGCCCGCTAGCAATGATGATCTTCTTGCATCCGTTGCGGGCCATTTCGGATACAGTCTCCTGCAGCATCTGCAATTGCAGTTGGGAGCTGTAGGCGATGGCGCCCGGCTGGTGCCTGGCCTCGAAAATTTGTCCGACATAATATTCGGGGAATATGAGCGCAAATTCCTTTTGAACCGCTTTGGTCGAGATCTGGCGAACATCGATCAGGTCGGTGCCGATCGGCCCCGAGGGTCCATGCTTTTCAAGGATGCCGAAGGGCAGCAGGCAGGTGGAATCCGCCTGCTTGAGCGCCTTCACAAAATCCTGCGAGGTCAATTCTTCCCATTTCGGAGACAAGGACTGGCCACACATCACTGACGCAAACGCAAAGCAAAGCAGAAACGGCTTCATGACAAATTGCTCCCTTCGAAGTGACCATGATCACATACCGGAGGCGGACTTATTCGGCTCCCACAGCACTTCGGGCACCCCCAAAGTGTGATTCACCCAGCGGCTCCAGACAAACATGGCGTCGCTCAAGCGATTCAAGTACGCAATCGTCTCGGGCGGTACGGATTCTTCGCGCGCCAAGGCCACGATCAGCCGTTCTGCGCGGCGGCAAAGGGTTCGCGTCACGTGCAATTCGGCGTTGAGGCGGGTTCCGCCAGGGAGGACGAAACTGCGAAGAGGAGACAGGCCGGCATTCATAGCGTCGATCTCGCGCTCCAGTTGTTCGGTCTCGACGCTTGTAACACGCGGCTGCTGCGGATGAACATCGGCCGGGAGCGTCGCCAGGATGGAACCCATGTTAAACAACTCATGTTGCACGCGCCTCAGGATCGCAGCGAGGGGCGCCAATCTGGAATCTTCGGAGCAGGAAACGGCCGCGAGTCCGACGAAGGCGTTCAGCTCATCGACAGTACCGTAGGCTTCAATCCGCAGTGCATCTTTGGGGACGCGCTGGCCGCCCACCAGACTGGTGTCGCCGGTATCTCCCCGCTTGGTGTAGATGCGGTTCAGAGCAATGCGGGGCTCATCGAACGGTTTGTCGCTCACGTATTCATGGAAGCACAAAAATAGGAGGCGGTTGGTACTTCCGCCTCCCGATTCACAAGTTACTTCTCGACGATGTCGGTCTTCATGGGACCGAGCGCCCCCAGCAACTCGCCCTTTTCTTTTTCCCCCACCTTGAATTTGTCTAGCGCGCCCACAAGGTCGCCAACCAGTGCGTCGAACTGCGGGCC
>CAZDGT010000232.1:0-3706 GCA_964504905.1 uncultured Bordetella sp.
GACCTCGCGCATCCAGCCTTGGCAATCCGCACCTGTGTAGTCAAACCCGCCGGGAGTCTCGATGAGCATGTTCAGAGACATCAGAAGACCCATTGCGTTGCTCTTCCGCTCGTCGTCGATCAAGGTTTCGTAGACGATCAGAGCTCCGCCCGTCGGCAGAGCCGCGTGGGCTTTCCGGAGAATCATGCGCTTGGTCTCCAGGTCCCAGTCGTGCAGGATGTGACCCATCACCAGCACATCGACCGTGGGCAACGGATTGTCAAAAAAACTACCGACGTGGAATTTCAAGCGGTCCGTCAAGCCGAATCTGGCAACGTATTCTTCGAAAATTGGCTGGACTGGAGCCAGATCGAAGCCTCCGCCAGTCAAGTGAGCGTTAGTCAGAGCGACTTGCACAACCAGCCCGCCTTGCGCGCAGCCAATATCGATGAAGGTCTTGTAGTCCCGCCATGGGAACTTCTCGGCGATGGCCCGGGCGCTTCCAAGACTAATCCCTGTCATCGCGGAAAGGAACTGCCGGAGGCGTTCCGGATCGGCATAGAGCGCTTCGAAAAGCCCGCCGCCCTGCTTGCTCTCGTTCTGCGGGAGGCCGGTCTTGAGAGCCTCTGTAAGAGAACCCCAGAACGGATACAGCCGCGCATTCGCCATCTCGAGCATCCCACCCAGGTAGGACGGCCGCGCCTTGTTCAGAAACGTATCGGTATCGGGTGTGTTTGCGTATTGGCCCTCAGCGCGATCAAGCATACCGAGCGCCACCAGCGCATCCAGAAAATCTAGTGCGCTTCTAGGATGCAGCCCAAGCTTGGCGCCGAGCGCGGCTGCGTCCATTGGGCCTGAGCCAAGGATGGTGAACAACTCCAGTTCGACGGCGCTGAGCAAAGTTTTTGAGCCCCAGAATCCGAGGCCAAGTTGCATGATCCGTTCAGGAGTCGGGTGTTTAGTAACAGGGTGGGCGGACATAAGCCCAACAGCTTAACATTTATCTCCTACGTTTTGCGCGCGACAAATTCAGGAAGCGAGATCAGAGTCGACTCGTGTGCCAGCGGAGCCGGCACACCTTCAGGCGCCGTCATTCCGATGCGGTCATGCCAGTATGTGGGCAGCCCAACGTTGGCCGTGCCGATTAGATCGTAGGCGGATCCGGCCACGAAAAGGCAGCGCTGCGGATCGACCTTCAGCTCTTCTATTCCCAAACGATAAGGTCGCGGATGCGGCTTGTAGAAACCCGCCCGCTCCGCAGTAACGATCACCTCGACTTTGACTCCTAGGCGTTCCGTCGCAATGCGCCCGAGCCGCTCGGAGCAGTTGGTCACGACGCCGAGCGAGAGACCTGCTGACGCCAATGCAACTAGCGTCTGCGGCGTCTCCGGCCAAGGTTGCAGCTCGATGTAGCGAGCGTCGAGATCCGCCGCGAGGCTGCGCGGCAAACCAACCGCCTCCGCCGCCTCAGCTACGAGGTCTTCGTATGGCCGATACGCGCCTGTCTGGTAAGTGATGCGCAGATACTCGGCGCGCCAGCGCCGCCCGCTCTCGGCATTCCCCGCGATCGCGTTCCAGAGCGACCAACTGTCCAGGAGCGCCGTGAGCAGGTCAAACAAAACCGCATCGTAGCGGCGAGTCGAGGCGGCCCTTGGGTCCATTCCTAGTCAGCCCGCACAACCATGGACTTCACCACGATGGCTGTCTTCTTGGGGCGGATGGTGATGGTCTCCAGCTTTTGTTGGGCGGGGTCGTAGATGGCTTGCAGCGTCGCGACTTCGGCTTCCATTTGCGCGTGCAAGTCGGATAGCTGCTGGTTCATGGCCTCCACGGTTTCCTGCGCGCGCCCCACATCCTGGGATTCGGTGTAAGCCCGCGTAGCGGCGCGGCCTGCCGTCGCGATCTTGGTGAAGGAGGGCTTGCGCCCGCCTCCCAGGAACGCTCCCAGTATCGAACCGCCGATTTCGAGCACGGTATTGATCTTGGCCTGCGAGGCTTGTTCCTGCTGCTTTTGCTCGGTGGCCTGCGCGCGGCGGATGCGGTCCTCCAGCACGGCAATCTTGGGCGCATACTTGCCGCGCAGTGACGCCACATCGCGGTCGCGCTGCTCACGTAACGACTGTTCCGTCCGCAAACGGAAGTCACGCTCGCTTTCGCCTGCCTGCGAGGAGGCTTTCAAACTGGCGCAGCGATAAATCTCCAGCGTCTGGTTGTTAGCGAGCCAGGTGGCGAAATCCCTCTGCCAGTCCTTGAGCAAATTCGCCGCTGGAAGATCGCCCTGCGCGGGACCATCGGTGGGCGACGCCTCATCCCAATCCGGCGCGTTGGTGCGCCCATCTAGCGGCGCGACAAACACGACATCGGTTGCCTGATCGATTTTGTTCTTGACGTCGGAAAAGCGCACTGTCGCCGAGCCCACCACGGTCTTGTCGCTAGCGGCGGCAACGGACTTGGCGGCGGCCTTCGCAGCAACCGGGGCCACTGTGGCTTTCACGGGATCCATTAGCTTCTTGATCTGCTCGCGGGTGAGAGGTCCACACAAATAGGACATTGTCCAGCGGGTTTCCATCGTGACCGGCGCGTCGTCATGCACGTTGTGCAACAAGAATACGCGGTTGCCAAGTCCGGCAAGAATCTGCCCCATCTTGCCGCGATCGAATTTACCGCTGGCTGACGCGGCCGCACCCTCCAGTCCTTCGAGGACGCGCTCCTTGTCGCGCTCCGTCTGCAAGCGCCCTATCAGCCAGGTACCGGCGTTCGCGAGTCCCTTGTAATCGAGATCAACGGGATTCTGGGTCGCCAGCACGATCCCCAGCCCATACGCACGCGCCTGTTTCAGCAGCCGCAGCAAGGGCGTCTTCGAGGGCGGGTTGGCGACGGGAGGAAAGTAGCCGAAGATCTCATCCATATAGAGCAACGCGCGCAGGCTGGTAGTGCCGGGCTGGTGCCGCATCCACGCGAGCGTCTGATTGAGAAGCAGGGAGACGAAGAACATCCGCTCGGCATCCGACAGATGCGCAATGGAGAAGATGGCCACGCGCGGCTTGCCCTGCGGCGTGTAGAGGAACGAACCGATGTCGACCGGCACTCCCTCCAGCCAGGCCGCGAATCCGGGCGACGCCAGCAAATTATTGAGCTGCATGGCGAGCTTGAAACGCTCTTTCGACGGGTAGAAGGATTCCAGTTCCAGGATGCCTACGCGCGCGAAGGGCGGCGATTGAATCTGCTGGATCAGCGTGGCGATATCCAGATTCTGCCCCTGCTGCCAGGCGGTGGTGAGCAGGTTCGAAATGAGAATGTGCTCACGGCTCTGCACGGGATCGGCGTCGATACCGATCAAGCCTAGCAACGAAGTTGCGGTGCTCTGCACTCGTTCGCGAAATAACTCCGGGTCATCCTCGGCGGATTCCGGCGGAGCATCAAAGGATTTCAGAATCGATACCGGGACTCCAGCGTTCGAACCTGGAGTATAAACGGTGAACTCCGCGGCGGCGCGCAGACGCTGGATGCGCTCGCCGGACTCGCCCCATTTCTCCAGACCGTTGCGCCACAGGTCGGCTTGCTGCGCGGCGTAGGCTTCCGGCGTCACGCCCTTGCGCGCGGCGTCATCCGCGTTGACCCAAGGGGCGAAATCCGCCGGTTTCAGATCGGGGAAAGTGAGCAGCAGGTTGGCGAGATCGCCTTTCGGGTCGATGACCAGCGCGGGGATGCCGTCGAGCGCGGCCTC
>CAZDGT010000233.1:0-22455 GCA_964504905.1 uncultured Bordetella sp.
TCCCGCCACCACCCAGTAGGCTTTGGTGAGGTCGAAGCGAGAGTCCATGCCCAGGGCCATTATCGTGGAAGCCGCTTTGGCCGTACCTACGCCTGTGAGGACTACCAGCACGCCGTCCGAGTTCAAGCGCAGATCGTGATAGCCCTGCGGGAAGGGAATCACGCGGTCGAACTTTCCACGCTCAAGCCAATACTGCAACTCGCCCGGCTGGTCGCCCGTGTCCGCGCCGCGTTCGAACATAGTCACGACCACGACCTTAACCGGGATGGGGCGGTCTTTTGCAAAGAGCGGTGCCGCTGCTGCCACCAATGAGAGAAGGATACCGAGGCGCATGCGTCCATAATAAAGGTGTGGAAAGGGTACTGTCAGCGGGAAGCGGGCCAGCGCGGCTGTGGTTGTGGCCCAATCTGCTGAGCCTGGATGCTCCTGTAGTGGCGGTGCTGTGGCAGATTCTTTTTGCGCGTTGCTTTCAGGTGCCGGTGGATGGGCTGGCGGCGGTCCTGCTGCTGCTCACTGTGTGGCTGATC
Organism: uncultured Bordetella sp.; assembly: GCA_964504905.1. GTDB lineage: Bacteria > Acidobacteriota > Terriglobia > Bryobacterales > Bryobacteraceae > Palsa-187. The sequence continues at coordinate 528 of CAZDGT010000233.1, forward strand.
TACGCGGCCGACCGGACAATCGATGCCTGGAAGGGTGAGTGCCATTCTCCACGCCACGAGTTTTACAGTCGGCATTGGCGGACACTGCTTCCGGTATGGTTTGCGGTCCTGGGGTTGACCGGCTGCTTGGCGGCGCAGTGTTTATCGCCCGAATTGTTTCTGCGCGGGGCGGTTCTGCTGACTGCGGTGGGCGCTTACTTCGCTTTAGTGCATACGGGAATGCTGCGCTGCCCAAAAGAAGTCGCCGTCGGAGTCTTGTTCGCCTTGGGAGCGTCGCTGGTGGCTTGGGGGAAGGTGAACACTCCTGCGGACGGGGCCACCATTCTACTTTTCTCAGGATTATGCTGGATGAACTGTGTGGCCATTCAGATGTGGGAAGGCGAAAAACTGGACTGGTCGCCTCGCTCTGCTGCGATGGTGCTGGCCTCCATGGCGGGAGTTCTGCTGTGTGCACATCGCCCGATTCTAGGGGGCGCGGAACTGGCGAGTGCATTTGCTTTCATTTGGCTCGACCGCGTCCACCGGCGATTCTCCATGGACGCCGTCCGCGTGTTGGCGGATGTGGCTCTGCTGAGTCCGGTCCTGTTTCTGCCGTTGGCGGGGCGGTAGTGAATTGTGACCGCATTGCTCCCTGGTATCGCTGGTTAGAGTACGCAGGCTTCGGGCGCGCGCTGGAGCGGAGACGGGCGGCATTCCTCGGTGAAGTCGCCGATGCGCGACGCGTGCTGGCGTTGGGAGATGGCGACGGCAGAGCACTGTCGGTACTGTTGGCAGCAGCTCCGAAGGCGCGGATCGACTATATCGACGTGAGCGCAGAAATGCTAAAGCTGGCGCGCGCACGTGCCGGCGATCAGCGCGTTGCGTATCGTTGTGAAGACGCACGCGCGGCTCCGTTGCCCGCCGCCGAATACGACGTGATCGTCACGCACTTCTTTCTGGATTGCTTTGAGGGGCCCGACATGGAATTGCTGACTTCGCGCATTTCCGGCGCAGCCCGGCCTGAAGCGCGCTGGATCGTCTCGGAGTTTCGTAAGCCCGGATGGTTCGTGCAGGCTCTCTATTTCTTCTTCCGTATTACAACCGGCCTGCAAACGCGGAGTCTGATGGATCACCATCCGTTTCTCGAGCGCAACGGTTTCCGGTTGAAGTGCAGCGAATCAGCATGGCGCGGGCGGCTCGCCTCCGAGGTGTGGGTGCGTCCTGCGGGTCGTGTATACTAGAGTCAGTTGGCGAATGGTTGAGTGGGCGCAAGCCCACTTTTTTATTGGCTGGCACCATCTATAGAGCGGCAGGACCAGATGGCGGATCGTGAGGCTGTCATAGACAAAGTAATCGAGATCGCGGAAAGGGTTGGCGCCAGCGAGGGCATCGAGATCGTCGATGTGGACCTCGTGGGCGGCGGCCGCAACCGGGTTCTGCGCATTTTTATCGACCGTCCTCCCGCCCCCGGGCAAGCCGTGGATCCTAATGCGCCACAAGGAGTTACGCTAGAGGATTGCGAGTTCATTTCGCACCATGTGGGGACGATTTTGGACGTCGAAGACGTGATCCCCGGTGCCGGCTACCGTTTGGAAGTCAGCTCTCCGGGAGTCGAGCGCAAGCTCAGCAAGCCACGCGAGTTTGAGCGCTTTGTCGGGCAAAAGGTCAAGGTCGTGCTTCGCCAGCCAGTCGAAAATCAACGCCACCTGACGGGTACGCTCAAGAGTTTCGCCGCCGGCGTCATCACCCTTGAGCCTGGACCGGGCAAGAGCGTGCAGTTCCCTCTCGAACAGGTGGAAAAAGCCAACCTGAAGTTCGAGTGGTAATCCACTCCCTACGAATGGAAATCTTATGAGTCTGGGACCGATTGTTCAATCCATCGAAATTTTAAGCAAGGAAAAAGGGATCGACCCGAAGATCATTCTGGATGCGGTCAAGGACGCCATGCTGGTGGCGGCGCGCAAGCATTTTCATACCAATGAGGAACTGGCGGCGGATCTCGATGAAGGTACGGGCGCCATTCTGATTTTCGGCGTGAAAAAGGTGGTGGCCGAAGTCGTCGATCCGGATAAGGAAATTTCGCTCGAAGACGCGCAGAAGATTCGCGCCGATGCCGAGATTGATTCAGAAATCCGTTTTCCCAAACCGACCGACGCACTGGGGCGCATTTCCGCGCAGACTGCCAAGCAAGTCATTTTGCAGAAGGTTCGCGAGGCCGAACGCGACAACGTGTTTTCGGAATACGCCGGACGCATCGGGGAACTGGTGCGAAGCGAAGTGAAGCGCATCGAGGGTCCCGATCTCATCGTCAGCATGGGCAAGACCGAAGCCCGGCTGCTGAAGAAAGAGCAGTCGAAACTGGAGAGCTTCAGCGTTGGCGATCGCATCGCGTGTGTCATCAAGAGCGTGGATAAAGCGGGCAAAAACGCGGGTGTGATTATTTCGCGGGCCGCGCCCGAACTGGTGATGCGTCTGTTTGAACAGGAAGTTCCGGAAATCTACGACAACACAGTGATCATCAAAGGCTGCGCGCGGGAAGCCGGCGAGCGCACTAAGATCGCCGTGTCAAGCCGTGACCGCGACGTGGATAGCGTAGGCGCCTGCGTGGGCATGAAGGGCATGCGCGTGCAATCCATCATCCGCGAGCTGCGCGGCGAGAAGATCGACATCATCGAATACAACGATGACCCAGTGGTGTTCGCCACGCACGCACTGAGCCCGGCCAAGATCGCGCGCGTGACCGTAGTCGATGCCCTGGGCAAGCATATGGAAGTGGTGGTGGACGACACTCAGCTCTCGCTCGCCATTGGTAAAAAGGGGCAGAACGTGCGCCTGGCGGCCAAGCTTCTGGGCTGGCGGATCGATATCAAGAGCGAAGAAGAGAAGCGCCAGGAAGTGGAATCGCAAATGGCCGCGGTGGTGCCGGGCGCGCCAGTTTCTGTGCTGATCGATCACGGTCTCACGGAGCCAATGGTGGAGAAATTGATGGCGGGGGGCGTGAGCACCGTGGAGTCTCTGGGTTCGATGACTCCGGAGGATCTGGAAGCGCTTCCCGGAATCGACCCCGAGACCGTCGAAGCCATTCAGATGGCGGTCAACAGTTATTACGGGCAGTTTGAAGGATCATTCGAAGCTCCTGCCGCGGAAGAAGCAGTACCCGAGGCGGCGGCGGCCGAAGAGTCAAATCCGCCTGCAAGTGTTGCAAGTGAACCGGATAGTGAATCTGTTACGATAGAAAATGTGGAGTCCTCCGAGCAGCCGAAGTAAAATTCGGCGCGCAGGTGAGGTTTCTCAGGAAGGTTTAGTGCTCAATCCCCCGGGATTTGTAGTGGAGTACCAGCAGTACGCTCCGGGGTTTTATGTATGAGTAAAATTCGCATCAACGAGCTGGCTCGAGAACTCGAGGTCAAGCCGAGCGTCATTCTGGATTTATTGCCAGAATTGGGCGTCACTGATAAGAAGACGCACTCCAGTTCGCTCGACGATGATGTCGTGTTGAATCTCCGCCGGCGCGTGGCGGGCATGGATGCCGAGCAGCAAGCGGCGAATCACGAGCCTGCCCCACGGCACGAGCCAGTGCGTGAGATTGAGACTCCCGCAACGGAACCGGCGCCAGTGGTTGCGAAGAGCGCGCCTGTTGCTCCCGAGGCGCCCAGGCCTGCAGTGTCCGCCCCAGCGGAGACTACCGAAGCGCCGGTAGCGGCGCCGGTGCGCCCAGCGTTTCCATTGCGGCCTCCGTTGGCGACGGGACAGCCGGGTGCTCCAGCGAACCGCGGGCCAGTGATTCCATCGCGCTCCGCTCCTCCACCCCCTAGGCCGGGACAGATTCTATCGGGACCGCGCCAGCCGATGCCGCCAGCGGTGTCGGATACACCGAAGCCTGCTCCCGCGATGAGCGCGCCCGTGAGCGCTCCCGCCACGCCGGCTTCTGTGCCGCCTGCGATGATTACGACACCCGGCGCTCCGCGGCCGAGTGCGGCTGTTCCGAACATTCCGATGCCGACACGGCCGATTGCGCGTCCCACTCCGGGAGCCGCGGCTCCGCCACCTGCGGCGCAAACAGCGGGCACAGGCACAATCGCCGGAGGCGGCCCGCTGCGTCCGCCTGCAAAACCCAATTTAGTAGGCCAACCCGCTGCGCGTCCGGTAGTGCCGCCGCGCGCGGATATGGTTGCGCGACTAGCGCGTCCGGCCATGCCGAGCGCACCTGCGCCGGGTGCCCCGCGCCCAGGAATGCCGACCGCTCGCCCTGCGAGCCCGATTCCGGGACGCCCGATTTACACCGGTCCGGTACGTCCGGGCCAGCCATTGATGCGCGGCCCTTCTGGTCCCGGTGGTCCCCGTCCTGGCGGTCCAGGTGGACCGATGCGCGGGCGTCCGATGCATCCGACGTCTCCGTTGCGCGCTGAGCCGGCGACGCTACCGGCCGATCCCGGCCGCCGCCACGCCACGAAACCTGGAGCGCGTGGCACGGATCGACGCCGCGAGGATGAAGAGGGACGCATCCGTCCGGTGATGCGCCGTCAGGAATCCTTCCAGCCGCCGCCGATCGACCGCGAAATCACCATTGCCGAAGGCATCACGGTGAAGGAGCTTTCCGAGAAGCTGGGCATCAAGGGCAACTTGCTGGTGAAGCGCCTGGTGGAGAAAAAGATTTTCGCCACCATCAATCAGACGCTCGACGTGAAGCTGGCCGAGGAGCTGGCGCGTGATTTCGGCGCATCCACCAACAAGCTCAGCTACGAAGAAGAAACCACGCACGACATCCAGCAGACCGAAGTCGACTTGGATCGCGAGAAGCGGCCACCCGTGGTCACCATCATGGGGCACGTCGATCATGGCAAGACTTCGTTGCTTGATGCGATTCGTCTGGCCAACGTGGCGGGCGGAGAAGCCGGCGGGATCACGCAGCACATCGGCGCGTATCACGTGGAAAAGAACGGCAAGAATATTGTCTTCATCGATACGCCGGGCCACGAAGCGTTTACTCGTATGCGCGCCCGCGGCGCCAAAGTCACGGATATTGTGGTGCTGGTGGTCGCCGCCGACGACGGCGTGATGCCGCAGACGCTCGAAGCCATCGATCATGCCAAAGCGGCCGGCGTGCCGATTATCGTCGCGATTAATAAGATCGATAAAGGCGATGCCCAGCCCGAACGCATCAAGCAGCAATTAGCCGACCGCGGCTTGCTTGCTGAGGACTGGGGCGGCGAGACGGTAATGGTTCCGGTTTCAGCCAAGGCTAAGACCAATCTGGATCTGCTGCTCGAAATGATCTTGCTGGTGGCAGAACTCCAGGATCTGAAGGCGAATCCCGCGCGTCCCGCGATGGGCACGGTGTTGGAAGCCAAGCTGGATCGCGGTCGCGGTCCGGTGGCGACCGTGCTGGTGCGCAACGGCACGCTGAAGGTTGGCGATTATTTCATCTGCGGCTCAGTGTTCGGCAAAGTGCGCGCGATGTTCGGCGATTTGGGTGAGCCGATCCGCGAGGCCGGGCCGTCGATGCCAGCTGAGGTGCTGGGTCTGGAATCGCTGCCCGAAGTGGGCGACACGCTGCAGGTGGTGACGGATACCGCCAAGGCCAAGCAGATCGTCATCTATCGCGAAGCCAAGGCGCGCGAAGTGGCGATGTCGAAGACCAATCGCATCACGCTCGATCAGCTCCACGATCAGTTGAAGGAAGGCGAGACCAAGGAACTGAACATCATCCTGAAGACCGACGTCGGCGGCACTGCCGAGGTTCTGACGGATACGCTGCAGAAGCTCTCGAACGAGAAAGTCAAGATTCGCGTGCTGCACTCGGGCGTCGGCGCAATTACCGAGACCGACGTGCTGCTGGCTTCGGCGTCGAATGCCATCATCGTAGGCTTCAACGTGCGCCCCGAACGCAACGCGCAGACCACGGCCGAGCAGGAAAAGGTTGACATCCGCCTGCACTCCATCATTTACGAGCTGGCCGATGAGATCAAGAAAGCCATGACCGGCATGCTGGAGCCGGTATTCAAGGAAGTCTATAAGGGCCGCGCACAGGTGCGTGATGTGTTCCGGATTTCCAAGGTGGGCAGCGTGGCGGGATGCTACGTCGATGACGGCGTGATCGGACGCAATAACGATGTGCGCCTGCTGCGCGACAATGTGCTGGTTCATACCGGCAAGATCGAATCTCTCAAGCGCTTCAAGAATGACGCCAGCGAAGTGAAGTCGGGCTTCGAGTGCGGCATTTCGCTCGCCAATTACAACGACATCAAGCCCGGCGACGTAATCGAGGCGTTCGTCACCGAGCGCGTGGCTGCGGAAGCCATCGCATAACGCGTTAGAGCAAACCAGCCGTGCCTGCCATCGGCGTCATCACTTTTGAACTACGCCTGGACGAGGCGCATTCCCTCAAAGACAAGCGCCACTACGTCAAAAGCCTGAAGGACCGGCTGCGCACCAAGTTCAACGTGGCCGTTGCCGAAATCGACTATCAGGATTTGTGGCAGCGCGGCCTGGTTGCCTGCGTCACGGTATCGCCGGATCAGGCATTCGCAGAGCAAGTGCTGCAAAGCGTCGAACGCGAGGCGGCATCACTGCTTGGCCCGCTGCTGGTGGGCGTGACAACGGAATGGCTGGCGTAGCGATATGATGCACCTATGCGCGCGTTGCTGATTTTCATTACCGCTGTTCTGGCATCCGCGCAGTCGTCCTTCGATCCCTATCGGTTCAAAGATAAGCAGGATCTCCACAACGCCGATGTGAACCAGCTTTGGGGAACGCTTGGTATCAGTGCAAAGGTCCGCGAGACGACTGTAAGCGGGGCGAAAGAGACTGACAAGATATTCGACTGCTACGAGGACGATCGTTGCGAGGGACACCGAATCAGGCTAAATTGGCCACTCGTTGAAGGCGACGGCGAGGACGCGGTGGTTAGAATCGCACCCGCTTATCTTAACGCCAACCTGAGGCGATTTCTTGTGTTTCATCGCAGAGGGGACGGCGCCTGGAAGTTGGTGGACTACCTGGATTCGACAGGATGGGACTATGGCCATCCACAGCTGTCGGTGATCTCTTCGGGTGGGAAGCGGTGGTTGGTGGTAACAGCCTATCCTCATTGTGGTACCGGTTGCATTGAGCACTCCACGCATTGGTATGAATTGAAAAATGGCAAGCTCAGAATGGTACTCACCGTACCTCTGGCTGGGGGTCAATTCAACGAGAATCCAGGGCGGCGGTTCGAGACTCGCTTCATACGCGCGACACAATCAGCAGGTCATGAAACACTCGAGTTCCTGTATCACGTCGAGTTCATTCCGGGTTTCGGTTCGTCAATCAGCTCTGATTTGTGGGGCGATGAGAACGTCATCCGCTTTTCAAGAGCCAATGGCGAAAGTGAATTTAAGTTTGATCCGAAACGATCAGAAGTCTCCGAAGTTTTTGTCAATGAGATCTTCAGTTCAAATGAGATTGACCAACCTCGCCTTCTCCATTTGGTCCAGGAACACCTCCTCGAGATTGCACGCGGGTCGCATGATCGACGGCGCGTGTGGCTCAAAGAAATTCTCGAACAGAATCCGAATCTACCAAAGCTCGCACCCGTTCGCGAAGCCTTCGCCGAGGGGCGTTAGCGGGAGAGGTTGACGTCAACCAAGCAGGTCGTCGAAATCGAAACCGGTCAGATCCAGCTTCCGCGCTGCGCTGCCACAGCCTTGATCTTGCGGTATGGGGGATCAGGCAGATCGATGGTCACACGCATGAAGGCACCCTATTCTTGCGCCTGAACGTAGGCTCGAAGAACCGCATTAATCCGGGTTTTGATATCCCTTCCCCTGTCGCCGGAACCATTCCATGACATCTTGATCCAACCGGAGGGAGATGGCTTTCTTGGGCTCTGGGAAGACGATCTTCGCGCGGCGGAACCAGGCGGCATCCGCGACGGGAGCCGCGTCAGGATCAGAAGCAATGGCCTTGCGAATCGCATGATCGCCAAGGTCCGCCAAGCGGCTCCAATCAGACCTGCGCGCAGGCCGTCTATTGGTTGTAGATCGTCCTGTAATACGCGACTCGCTACTCGATCTACGCCAGATCGAACTTCTCGTGATGCAGTTGCGGGTCGCTCTTGACCAGCACCGGCCGGCGCAGAACCTCTTCTAGTTCTTCGAGGAACTTGTTCTGGTGCGACTTCAGCACCTTGGCCACGTCCGGATGCACGCGCAGCATCACGTCTTTGCCTTCGATGCTCTTGGATAGTTTGCGGGCTTCGGTCAGGATCTCGCTCACCACCGTCTGCGGGCTCTTGACGTAGCCGGCGCCCTCGCAATGCGGGCAGGGGGCGCAGAGCGTCCGCTCCAGCGATTGCTTCACTCGCTTGCGCGTGATCGCCACGAGTCCGAAATCGTTGAACTGAAGAATCTTGTAAGGCGCGCGGTCGACGCGCATGGCTTCTTCAAGCGTCTGCATCACCTTTTGGCGATTCTTGCGCTCGTCCATGTCGATGAAGTCGATCACTATGATGCCGCCCAGGTCCCGAAGGCGAATTTGCCGGACGATCTCTTTGATGGCTTCGGTATTGGTCTTAACGATGGTGTCTTCGAGCCGGTTGGTCTTGCCGACGTACTTGCCGGTGTTGACGTCGATGGCAACCAGAGCCTCGGTCTGATTGATGACGATGAAGCCACCGGATTTTAGCCACACCTTCGGGCGCAGAGCTTTCTCCAGCTCGTTGGTCACGCTGAAGGCGTCGAAGATGGGAGCGTCGCGAGTGTACAGCTTTACCTTAGGCACCAGCGCGGGCTGGAAGCGCTCGACGAAACTCAGCACGCTCTCGTAGGTTTCCTCGTTGTCGATCCAAATGGCTTTGAAGCTGTCGGCCAACTGGTCGCGCAGAATGCGCTGCACGATGTCCAGATCGTGATGTAGCATGGCGGGCGCGGGGCGCTTGTCGGCTTTAGTGCGAATGTCCTGCCACAGGTTGTAGAGGAACAGCATGTCCCCCGCGATCTCGTCTTCGGTGCGGCCCTCCGCGGCAGTGCGCGTGATGAATCCACCGACTGGCCCCGGGCGTTTGGCCTGCAGGACACGCTTCAAGCGCAGGCGCTCTTCGTCGCTGCCAATCTTACGCGATACGCCCATGTGTTCGAGCGTGGGCATGTAGACCACATAGCGACCTGGCAGCGCGATGTGTGAGGTAATGCGCGCGCCCTTCGGGCCCAGTGGTTCTTTTGCGATCTGAACAATGATTTCCTGGCCTTCCTTGAGCAGGTCACTGATGGAAGGCTGGCCCTGATTGGGGCGCGAAACGGTTCGCTCCTGGCGTTCGGGCCGTTCCTGCCTAGGCTGATCTTCGCGGACCGCCGGTTCCGTACCGGCTTGTTCGGTGCTAACAGCAGCAGCATCTTGTGGGGCCTGCTGGCCGCCGCGCCCGCGTCTGCGCCGACGGGAAACACGATGGGGGAAGCGGCCTCCGCGCTCGCGAACCGAAGCGCTGCCGGATTCAAGCGGGGCTTCTCCGCTGGCCGAACCTTCCTCGGGCGGTGTGATCTCGATCCCTTCCACATCGCCCAGGATCATTGCCTGGATGTCGCTATCCTCGTCATCGTCGAGCAAGGCGGCGACAGCGGGCTGGTCCTCTTCCTCGCCGGCGAGGTGCTCGGAAACTTCGATAGACTCTGCCGTTTCGGGCAGTAACTCGGACGTCTCCACTTCGGTTGCCGTTGCGATTTCCGGTTCTTCGGGTACGTCTAAATCCGACTCAGGCAGCACATGCAGCGGCGCATCCGGCAGCGCGTTTTCTGGCAAATAGTGTACGGGTTCGGCGTATTCGTTTTCTTCGATTTCTTCTTCTAATTCTTCGGGTGCTTCCACTGAGTCCAGCAAAGCTGGGGCCTCGCTCACTGACGGTGCGTTGCGGTACTTCGCCAATGATTCACCGGGCAAAACGATGGGAACAGCCGTCGCCGGCGCCCAAGCAGGAGCCGGGGAGGTTTCAATGGCAGGAGCCGTTTCCAATTCCGGTTCCACCGCCTGGATCTGTGGGGGCGGGGCTGTGGCGGCGGCTTCGCTGGCATATTTTGAATCCGGGAAACCGTGCCCGCCACCTTTGCGGCGGCGACGGGACCGGCGGCCTCTGCGCTCACGCTCTTCGCGTTCGCCTGGCGGACGCATGCCACGATTGGCTCCGTTCGCCTCGCCAACCGGCGTAGCGACCACGGGCGTTTCCACTGGAGCGGCGGCTTCCGCTTCCGGAGCAGCCTGAGCCTCAGGCCGGGCGACTGGAGGCGCGGCGTCGCGCTGGTCGCGTTGATCCCTGCCTCGATCGCGGTCGCGGCCTCGGTCGCGTCCCCTATCGCGATCTCGATCGCGGTCCCGCACAGGTCGCTCATCGCCCGTGATCTTGTCGAAATCGTCGTGCTCTTCGAGGAAGTCAGAGACGTAGAGGAACGTGTCGCGTTCCAGCCCTACGTCGACGAAGGCCGATTGCATTCCGGGCAGCACCCGCGTGACGCGGCCCTTGTGAATGCTGCCGGCGAGTGAATATTCGTTGGCGCGCTGGAAGTAGACTTCCACCAGTTGGTCGTCTTCGATCAGAGCCACCTTGGTCTCATGCCGATTGGCTGAGATTACCAGTTCCTTACTCATGTGTTCATCCCTTCATGGGCCGTCGGCCGCCCCTACGGGCTGTCGATTCGACCCCGGGGACCGGGTCCAAGGGTAAGGCGTGTAGCGCGGGCTTCGATGAATCGCTCAACTGGCGGCGTCGCCGGAATGGAGCTCTCCCTCACACATTCCGCTTCGCAATTGCTAGACCACCAGCACGAGAACTCTCTCTCAGGGAGGCCAAGTGTCTCAATCCCCTCGAAGGAGTTCGGAAACTTTGTATACCGAAATCCGTTTTGCGCCTCAACGCCTTTGGAGCGCCAAGTCCGTGTCTAAATTAATTCACAAACCGCCGGAGCCGGACGTTGTTCACCAGCCCCAGCATCATAAATACCGAAAACATATTCGAGCCGCCCGAACTCATCAGCGGCAAAGGAATCCCTGTCACTGGCATACGTCCCACAACCATTCCCACATTCACCAGGATGTGAAATAGCAGCAGCGCGGCCACGCCCATGCAAACGTACATCCCGGCCCGGTCGGGTGCCATCTGAGCGTTTTGAACAATCTGCATTAACAGCAGAAAATAGAGCCCGAGCACTACCACCACTCCCACGAACCCATGCTCCTCCGCGAAGGAGGAAAAAATGAGATCCGTGTGCGTGGCCGGCAGGAAGCGAAGCTGTGTCTGGGTGCCGCGGGTAACACCGCGCCCCCACATTCCGCCGTCTCCCACCGCAATCTTGGATTGAATCACTTGATAGCCAGCGCCGCGCGGATCGCCCGAGGGGTCGAGAAAAGTCACCAGCCGCTGTCGTTGGTAATCCTTGAGGAAATACCATCCCATCGGCAAGGTCAGGGCGCCCACTAACGCGACAATCGCCAGATACCGCCATTGCACTCCGGCTATCAGAACCCCGGCTGCCAGGATCGGCAGGTACGTTAAACCCGTACCCAGATCCGGCTGGTACATTACCAGCAAAGCCGGAATTCCTACTAACCCTCCTAGTTTCAACAAGTCACGAGGCTTTATCTGATCGGCTCGAAGCTCCGACACATACCTCGCTACGACTAATATTATCACCAATTTGACAAATTCCGAGACCTGGAGATTGACGCCCAGGATTCTGATCCAACGGCGGGAGCCAAATACCAGGCGCCCAACCACTAGCACTCCGACGAGGGAGCCGACCGAGAGCGCATAGAGCAACGGGATTTGGGCGAGCAGCGTATGGTAATCGATGGAAGTAATTACCCACATCAGACCGACAGCGATGCCGATCCAGATCAGTTGTTTCCACCAGGCATCCTGCCAGCGGGTATCACGAGTGGCCGAGAAGATTTGGAGCACTCCCAGGCCGCAGATGATCAGAGTGACCAGAAGGAGCGGCCAATCGAGATCGCGATAACTGCGGTAGCGCGCCATCAGCTTTCAGTTTACGGCAGCGGGAGGCTGAGCAGAAATCAAGGCCGCGGTTGTCGCAGCAGAGCGAGGGGACGCGACAGCGGCAAAGACTGGCTGATGCGAATCTTTTTGTCGAAATAGGATTTGATTACGTCGCGGGCGACCGGCGCTGCCAGCGCACCGTGTTCTCCGCCTTCGAGTAGCACAGCCACCACGATCTCCGGGTTCTCTCGTGGCGCGAAGCCGACAAACCAGCCGTTGTCCTTGGATTCATCGGCGTCCAGTAAACCCGACTTGCGCAGATCGTTCGAAATACGTTGCGCGCTCCCGGTCTTGCCCGAAAACTCCACGCCTTGAATCCGCGCGGCGGCTCCGGTGCCACCTTCGTTCACGACACCGTACATACCTGAAACGACGCTTGCGATACTCTCCGGGCGAAGATCGGAATGCCGCGGTTCCAGCGCCGCCGCTGCCTTCACCATATGCGGCTTGAACCAATTTCCGCCGCTGACGATGCCGCCGATGGCCGTTGCCAATTGCAGCGGCGTTACCGTTATCGCGCCCTGGCCAATGGCTACTGAGATAGTCTCACCTGCGTACCATTTCTGGCGCTGGGTCCGCAGCTTCCATTTGCTAGACGGCATCAGACCCTCGGCTTCGCCTGGCAGGTCGATCCCCGTCTTCTTGCCTATGCCCGCCATCTCGGCGTACATTGCGATATTGTCGATGCCTAGCTTGTTGCCCAAGTTGTAGAAGAAAACGTCGCAGGATTGCACAATGCCCAGATGCACATTTACTGTGCCGTGCCCTCTCTTCTGCCAGCATTTGAAGAAGCGCCCGAAGAACGTCGCTCCGCCGGGACAATGGAAGGTATCGTGATCGCCAATGGTGCCGGTTTCGAGTCCGGCCAGCGCCATGATGGGTTTGAACGTCGATCCCGGAGCGAACTGTGCCTGAATCGCGCGATTCAGCATGGGGTTGTCGTTGCCCGAAGTTAATTCTTTCCAATACTCCGGAGTAATGTGTGCCGCGAAGGCGTTGGGGTCGTAAGCAGGACGGCTCACCATGGCCAGCACCTCGCCCGAGCGCGGATCCAACACCACCACCGCGCCGCGCTGCCCTTCGAGCGCCAATTCGGCCACGGCTTGCAGATCCAGATCGAGCGTCAATTGCAGGCTGTGGCCTGGTGTCGCCTCCGTGCTCTCAAGCACTTCACGTTCACGGCCCGAACTATCCACCACCACGCGCCGCTGTCCATCGACGCCCATCAGCATGTCGTTATACTGGCGCTCCAATCCGGCTTTGCCCACGATATCGCCTTGCGTGTACCTGGCAAACTCCGTGGTGTCGAGTTCCGGTTCGGAAACTTCGCCAACGTAGCCGATGGCGTGGGCCGCCAGTCCATTGCGCGGGTACAAGCGCCGCTGGTTCTGGATCAGCTCCATTTCGGGATAGGTGTTGGCGTCGCGGTGCGACTCGACAAACGAAATTTCCGCCGGCGTCAGCTCCTGCTTGATCAATACCGGCACATACTTCGGGCGGGAGGCGAAGCGTTTGACGCGGGCGCGGACGTCGGCGGGATCCAGGTGGAGCCCGGCAGCGATTCCATCAATGTGATCCGGGTTCAAGTTCTCCCGCGTCAGCAGCAGTGTAAATGCCGACTGATTGTCCACGATCACGCGCCCGTCGCGATCGAGAAGTTTGCCGCGAGGCGCCAGAACGGGAACGGTCTTGATGCGGTTGCGCTCGGCCAACACGCTGTTGCTTTCTCCATCGCGCACCTGAAGCACCCAGAAGCCCGTAATCAGGAAAATGAAGATGCCGACGATGACATATTGGAACGCGGCGATCCGCTCCAGAGCGAAGCGGGTGTCATCTTGCGAGAGCCGCTTGGCGGCGTCGGGCCGAAGTTCGGGTTCGCGCTCGAGCGGCATGTTAGTCTGTCACCTTCAGTTTATCCAAGATGTGATAGAGAGGAATGGCGACCAGCGCATTGAGCACGGCTACAACCAGCGTAGTGCGCAAATCGAATTCCAGCGCTTCGCCCAGCAGTGCCCGTCCCAGCACCCAGTAGAAAAACTGGTGGAAGAAGAAAAAGAAGAAGCCCAGCACCAGGCGCACGCCGGGATTCTGTACGTCAAAACGCTGGCTCGTCGACGCGGCAAAGTAACCCACCAGCGTCTTGACGATTCCAAACATTCCCAGGGGATTGTGCGACAGAGAGTCCTGCGCCAGTCCAATGCCTGCGCCGAACAGTACGCCCGCCACCGGAGACCGCCGCATCAGCGAAAAGTACACGGTGACCAGCAACGGCAATTCCAGATAGGAGAGCCTCTCAAAGAAGCGCGGGACATACACCTGGAACAGGATTGCAGCCAGAGGGATTCCGATTACGGCAGCGATGTGGAACCGCGAAACACCCTTCTTCAGTAGGGGCGGTTCGGTGAATTCTTCGCGGAAATTGGACCCCAGATCGCTCATTGCCATGTTGTCACGGGTTCTTCGTAGCAGGTTTGGGCGTCACGAGTGGCGTATCTGCCGGAGGCACCGGCGTTGCTGCCGGCGGCTGAGGTTGAGGGTCTAAGCGAATATTGAAGTTCGGGGCGCCGCCGCCGTGCTGTCCGTAGACGTGTTTTTCGGCTTCGCCAATCTTACGGTACTGATCGACAAGGCGGTCGGCGTCGGTAACCATCGACCCCGACTGCACGGGTGCGATATCAGCCGATGATTCCGGTGGCGCCGCCTCTTGCAAATGCACGGGCTGGGAAGCTGCTGGTGTTTCCGGGATTGCCACATGGACGCCCTCCACCACAATCAGTACTTCCTCCAGGCCATTCTGCAGCCCGCTTGGAGTCAGGAAAATTTCCTTGTATGTTTTGCCGCTACGCACCACGGTGGCTTCGCCTACCGGCAGTCCCTTGGGAAAGATGCGGTCGTCACCGGACGTGAAGAATTGCTCGCCCTGCTCCACTTTCTGCTCGTTCTGCACGTAGTCGACGATTACCGTGCTGTAGCCTTGGCCCTTGAGCGTCCCGTGCACGCGATTCTTCTGCGAAATGACGCCTGCAGCAAAGGACGGGTCGGTGACCAGCAATACATAGGAGGCAGTAGGATAAACGCCGGTTACCTTGCCCACGATACCATCCGGCGTGATGACCGCCATGCCTTTCTGCACGCCGCTGCCGGTGCCGCGATCGATGATGACGACCTTGGCCCCCACGCCAGTGGTGTTCCCGATCACATGCGCGGCGATGGTCTTCGATGGCGACTGCTGCTGGAAGATGGCGAGAGACTTGGCGCGGTCGGCGGTAGACAACTCCGTTCGCAGGAACTGGTTGTCCATCTTGGTGCGGTCAAGATCTGCTTTAAGGCGCTGGTTCTCCTCGCGCACATTCAACAGGACAAAGTAGTCGCGGAAGAAATGGACGGTACTGCTGCGAGTCGCCTCAATCACGCGCGCCAGAGGCGTAACGGCACTGACGGCCCATACGCGAATCAGGCGCACCTCGCCGTTGCTTTTCACTTGGTAAGCAAGCAGCACCAGCTGCGCCAGGATGGCGACCAGCAACACCGTCAGGTTGCGAAACCGGTTGAGGAGAAATTCCATACATCAATGGCTGGCAAGACCAGCCCCCTCACGCTATTCGATCGCGATGCGCCGCAGCAGCCTAAACTCAGTCAGCATCTTTCCTGTGCCCAGCACTACCGAGGCCAGCGGGTCCTCGGCGATAGACACCGGCAAGCCCGTCTCCTGGCGGATGCGCTTATCCAAATTCTTAAGCATGGCGCCGCCGCCGGTCAATACGATGCCTCGGTCACTTATATCGGCAGAAAGTTCCGGCGGAGTACGCTCCAGCGCCACGCGGATGGCGTTCATAATGGTGGCCACGCACTCAGACAGCGCCTCGCGGATCTCGGTATCGTCCACGGTGATGGTCTTAGGGACGCCCTCGATCAGGTTACGGCCCTTGATTTCCATGGTGATCGGTTTATCCAGCTCGTAAGCGGAACCAACTGTAATCTTCACGCGCTCAGCCGTGGTTTCGCCGATCAGCAGATTGTACTTGCGCTTCATGTACTGCATGATGGCGTCATCCATCTCATTGCCGGCGACGCGCACCGACCGCGAATACACAATGCCCGAGAGTGAAATCACTGCCACGTCGGTAGTGCCGCCGCCGATATCGACAACCATGTTGCCCGATGGCTCCGTGATCGGCAAACCCGCGCCAATAGCGGCCACCATGGCCTGTTCCACCAGATATACTTCACTCGCCTTGGCATGATACGCGGAGTCAATCACCGCGCGCTTTTCCACCTGCGTGATTTCGCTGGGGACTCCAATGATGATGCGCGGATGTACCAGCATCTTACGGCCATGTGCCTTCTGAATGAAGTAATTCAGCATGCGCTCGGTGACTTTGAAATCGGCGATGACACCGTCCTTCATGGGGCGTATGGCGACGATATTGCCGGGCGTGCGCCCCAGCATCTCCTTGGCTTCTTTGCCCACCGCTTCCACTTCGCCAGTGGTCTTGTTGATGGCGACGATGGAGGGTTCGTTTACGACGATGCCCTTGCCCTTGGCATAGACCAGGGTGTTGGCCGTGCCCAGGTCAATGGCGAGGTCGGAAGAAAAAAGACTAAATAAAGACCGCAGATTCATATAGAAAGCGGGAGAGTACCGGGAGGCCCAGGGTGTCCCCTCCGAAAGTACCACAGCCAGAACGTAGAGGCAATCTTTTGTTTTATTTTCAAGGCGGTACGGCGGAAACCAGTGTTACGCTAAACGAGTGATCTCCCGCCGGGCCGTGCTGGCCTTCCCGATGCTCGCCGCGTGCGGCCGCCGCCGTGGTGGCGCTGGATTCCGGGGCTATGCTTTCGTGGCCAATGAGGAAGGACAAGCCATCGCCGCCGTGGATCTGGAAGCGCTCGCCGTGGCTCGCCACATCCCCTTGAACGGATCGCCCACCAGCATCATTTCCACCGCCAGGCGTCCTTTCGTCTATGCGCTCTCGCCCGCCAACGGAACCGTGCATGAAATCGAGGTGGACCGCCTCAGCTTCAATCGCCGTCTGGTGGTAGCCTCGTCGGCTCTGGCGATTCAGGTAGCGCCCGACGACACAGCTCTGTATGTGCTGGCGCGCGAGCCGCAATCGCTCGTCCGCATTGCGCTCGACACCTTCAAGCTGGAATGGCGCATCACATTGCCGCGCGATCCCGTGGATTTTGCGGTGGCGGCGGATGGCAAGACTGCAGCCGTCAGTTTCGCCAGCGGCGTCCGGCTGGTGGATCTGGCGTCGCGCAAGCTGGGATCTCCCGCCGGAGAGGGTGAGTTTGGAGCGGTCCGATTTTTGGCGAATTCGCGCACTCTTATCGCGGCGGACCGAGGCCAACGAAGGCTGTCACTGTACGACGTCCCTTCCGCCGGCCTGATCTCGCATCTCCCGTTGGCGGTGCGGCCCGACTATCTCTGTGCCAATCTGTCCCCGGACCGGCTTGCTTCCGACGGCGGCCAGTTTTTCGTCACGGGCGAAGGCATGGATGCGGTGGTGGTGGTCTATCCGTATCACACGCCGGAGGTGGCCGAGACGGTGCTCGCGGGGCACGATCCGGGCCCCATGGCGGCGTCGATGGCGTACCTGTTTGTGGCCAGCCCTGCATCGGGCGATGTTAACATCTTGGAAATCAACTCACGCAAGGTAGTGGCCGTCGCATCGGTAGGCACCGACCCCGGATTCATCACTGTTACGCCTGACGATCAATACGCGCTGGTGCTCAACCGCAAATCCGGCGACGTCGCCGTGCTGCGCATTGGAGCCATCACCAGGAACCGCAACCGCCGGGCGTCTTTGCTGACCGTGATCCCAGTAGGCTCGCGTCCCGTGAGCGCCGCAGTGCGGGCGGTATAGCAAGATGGGGGTCCAGCCCACAGCGACTTGCATTTGGGAGTAAACTTGTTGGCTGAGGTTTTTACCACATGAATCGTACGACCAAGATCGTCCCGATGGTTTCCCTTCTTCTCGCGGGCGGAGTTGCCTTCACCGCCGCGTACCGGTTGAGCGCTCAACAGCCCCCGCCGGCGGCCGCCGAAAGCCGTGCCTTCAAGCCTGGGACTGCACCGGGATTGAAAGTGACCGACCTTGGCCGCTCCTCCTCGCGAACCTATCGCGTCAATATGGTGAAAGGCGACGAGATCATCTCCGGCCTCCTGGAATTCGCCGAAAAGAATCACATCAAGAACGGCCACTTCACCGGACTCGGCGCGATCGACAAGGCCACCCTGCGCTGGTCCGATCCCGTGAATAAGGGTTCGAAGAAGACCGAAATCAACGAAGAAGCCGAGGTCGTCTCGCTGGTTGGCAGTATCGCCACCGACAAGGACGGCAAGTCAACGGTCCACGCCCACACGGTTTTCGCGCTTTCCGATGGCAGCACTCGCGGCGGACACCTGATGAACGCGCAGGTCAGCATTATCGCGGAAGTGTTCGTGACTGAAGAAGAGGGCGTCGCCAACGCCAGCCGGTAGTCGCTGCGGCGATTACTTGGCCATATCCGGTGGAACCGGCAGCGTCACTTTACCGGTGGCGGCCCACTCGGCCCCGCGCGTGAACGTAACTTTGAACGTCGGCTGCGGGACATCAAGCGTGTCATGACCTAGGGCCGTAATGAACACGCGGCCCTTGCCGTATTCGGTGGTCCAAAGCATAGGCTCGTCGACTCCCGCTCCCGACATCGGCTGCTTGTTGCGGGCATCCGAGGCTTTCTCGTCGTAGAGGCCGTGGTCGTCATACGCCGTGGCGAGCACGTGATACGTGCCCTCCGGCTGCCATTTCAAATTGGCGTACAACTCATCGTTTTGAACCTTGAGCGGGGATTTCAGCCCCGCTGTAATCGGATGGTTGGTATCCTTAATATCCACAGTAAAATCGTGCCGGGAGGAGTGGTGGCCCTTGCCCGGTCTCCAATTGCCCGCAGACATTTTCTCGTACTCCGTCCATCCGTTGAATGCCGCGATCGAGAAGTGATACAGCACAAGCCCCTTGCCCGCGCGGACATAGTCGAGCAGTGCGTTGTTGGCGCGCTCTCCCCAGAGAAGCTGAGGCTGGTTGCGCTCAAAGTAATTGACCACTACCAGATCGTAGGGCGCAAGCGTTTCCGGCCCGGCGCCGCGGAACTCCTCGGTGACGCGGACTTCGAAACGGCCCGTCTCTTCCAGGGCCTGCTTCAGCAACGGCGTGGTTCCTCTCCAGTCATGGCCATTTTGACCGGTGATGATCAGAGCCTGAAGCTTCGGCGGACCAGCGGGGGCGGCGCCTTGTCCCATGACGAGAGACGCGCCGAGAGCGGACAGCAATAGAAGTCTAGTAGCGTTCATAGCTGTCTATTCTGTGCGGAACGCCTCCCGCTGTCAAGGGACAGCGCTCTAGTCGAGACCAAAAGTGACGATCAGGTCGCCGGCTGGAATCGATACTAGCTGCTTGCCATTCGCAAGGTAGCTAATGGGCGATGCGAACACCGGGCCGTTTGCTGAGAAAGTCCACAGCCGCTGGCCTGTGGTGGCGTTCAGCGCGAAGATCATGCCCTCGAGCGTCCCGCCAAAGACGAGGTTGCCGCCGGTCGCCATCACTCCTCCCCAAGGCGGGGTCAGTACTCGGTGTTCCCACTTGATGTCTCCCGTGCCGGGTTCGATCGCTAGAACCTTGCCCCAGCTTTCCTCGGGCGCTCCGAAGTTGGCCGTCCTGGCTCCACCGAGCGCCGGGTCATAGGCGCCGGCGTTGGGTAGAGCGCCCGGTGCAAGCGGCCGGTCCGGTGTTTCCGTGGTCGGATGAGGGACGGCGTTCTTCGAGAACATCCGGTGCTCTTCCCGGGCAAACACATATAAGAACTTTGTGAGCGGACTATAGCTGTGCGACATCCAATTCGCGCCACCGTCCACTCCGGGCCACACGTGATCGTTGCCTTCAGGCGTTGGGTCGTTGCCGGGGATAACCTCCGGGCGACCGTTGTCGTCGAAGCCTTTCGCCCAAGTCTGTTTGACGAAGGCCTTGGCCGACAGGAACTTTCCGTTGGTGCGGTCGAGCAAATAGTAAAAGCCATTACGATTCGGCCAGGCCAGGGTCTTTCGCATTTCGCCGCGGAACTCGGTGTCGAGGAGAATCGGAATCTGTGTCGAATCCCAATCGTGCAGATCGTGCGGCGTAAATTGGTAGAACCACTTCAACTTGCCGGTATCCGGATCCAGCGCCAGCACGGAACACGAATACAGGTTGTCACCCATGCGGAAGTCTTCGTTCAAGTCCGGCCAGGGATTGCTGGTGCCCCAGAAAAGTGTGTTAGTTTCCGGATCATAGGAACCGTTGTTCCAAGTGGTCACGCCGCCGGTCTTCCAGGAATCCCCCGACCAGGTTCCGAAGTTTGGTTCGCCCGGCTGCGGAATGGTGTTGAAGCGCCACAGGCGCTGCCCGGTCTTGGGATCGTAGGCGTCCAGAAAGCCGTTCACGCCGTGCTCTCCGCCGGCCATGCCGACGATCAGCTTGTCTTTGACGATCAGAGGCGCACCCGGAGCCGCGTAGCCGCCGGCTGCGGTGTAATCGTACATCTCTGTCTTCCAAAGCTCATGACCGGAGCGCGCATCGACCGCCACCACGTGCATGTCCAGCGTATTCATGAACAGCGTATTGCCCAGCATCGCCAGGCCGCGATTCACTTTTCCGCAGCAATTGAAGGTGCGCGGAGGATTGCGATATTCGTAGCTCCAGAGCTGACGGCCCGTGGACGCGTCCAGCGCATAGATAGCGTTTTCCGGGCGCGTCAAATACATGATGCCGTTGACAACCAGCGGCGTAGTTTCAAATTTTTCGATGTGCCGCCCCTGGAACAGCCACTTGACGTGGAGGTTCTTCGCGTTCTGCACATTGATCTGATTCAAGCTGCTGTAGCGCCAGCTGTTGTAGGTGTGCGAATACATCAGCCAGTTGCCCGGCTCTTCAGCGGCCTTCAGAAGCCGTTCGTAAGTGACAGGACCCTGGATCGCGGGCGCCTGACCCTTCAAGCTCCAGGCCACAACCGCGACAAATGCGACGGCTCCGAGCCGTACGCTCCAATTTTTCATTCTCATTTTGCGCGCCTCCAGGGAATTCACCAACGCATCCATGAATAACATGTCCTTCGGGAATGGCACAACTCCCGTACGTACGGCTGCCCGCGTGGATTCAGGACGACGGTTGACTGGTATCACCAGTAACGATATGCTGGGCACCTCATGAATCCATTCTCCGACGAACACAGCTTAGGGAAGTTTCTCGCAGAGTATCATCAGCGACTCCAGTCTTTAGGGATCGACGATCACCGGATCAAGATGTATACCGACGCGTTGTGGAGTGGTGGTACTCGTGAGCATGCACTCAAAGCAGCCACCCAGGGGCTAAACCTGGACGAGTCCAATCACGACTTCGTCGCCGATGCGCTGGAGAACCTGCCTGGACCCGAAGAAGTCTAGGACAGGAAGTCTGGAATTGGGAGCCATTCATTCATGAGAATTTTGCTGGCGATTGCCATGGCGTTTGCGGGGATCAGTCAGGCGCAATTTTTGCCTCCAAACGCTGCCGGTGTGACGATGGGGCACGTCCATCTGAACGTCAAGAATGTGGAAGTCCAGAAGAAATTCTGGATGGAGCTTTTTAGCGCGAAGCCATTGAAGAGGGAAGGGCTGCAAGGGGTGGAAGTTCCGGGAATGATCATTCTCTTCAGCCAAAAGGATCCGAGCGCTCCTTCCGAAGGCGCGATTATCGATCACTTCGGATTCAAGGTTCGTAACACCGAGGAGTTCCTGAAGAACTGCCGTGACGCCGGATACGTGACCCGCGCGGTGTTCAAAGGAGTGGAGGGATTTCCCAACGCGTACATCGAAGGGCCGGACGGCGTGAAAGTCGAAGTTCAGGAAGACGCTGCGCGCACGGAACCCCCCGC
>CAZDGT010000234.1:0-1872 GCA_964504905.1 uncultured Bordetella sp.
GACGCCCTGCTCAACTACAACTACAGCCCCGAATTCCAGATCATGGCGGGCAAATTCAAGGCGCCCATTGGACTGGAAATGCTCGTGGCCGACCGCAACACCCTCTTCAACGAACGTTCGCTCGCCACAGACCTCGTCCCCAACCGCGTGGTCGGCCTCGAAGCGCACGGCGATCTTTTTGGTCGTCGCATGTCTTACGCAGCGGGTGTTTTCAACGGCAGCAGTGATGGCGGCAACAGCGCCAACAACGATTTCGCCAATGATATCGCCTTCATGGGCCGTTTGTTTTTCAAACCGTTCATCCAGGATTCCAGCCCGCTCAAAGCCCTGGGCTTCGGCATCAGCGGGAGCTACGAAAGCACCTCGTTGCCCAACCTCAATGGCCTCCCGTCGACCACTGGCGGCGTCCTGCCCGGATATTACACCGACGGACAACTCCAGTTCTTCGCCTACAATCCGACCGGCGGCGCGCTCGTCGTCGCGCAGGGACAGCATTGGCGCCTTTCTCCTCAGGCCTGTTACTACATCGGTCCTTTTGGCTTGATGGGAGAATATGTCATTTCAGACCAGGAAGTGCATCGCACCCTTGCAGCTCCCTTCGCATCTGCCCAGTTGAAAAATACGGCGTGGCAGGTTGCCGCATCCTGGCTCCTTACGGGCGAAAAGGCCGGATATGACGCCGTCATCGTTCCGAAACATCCCTTCAACCCGCGCTACGGCGAATGGGGCGCGGTGCAGCTCGTCGCCCGCTACATGCAACTGGATGTGGATAACGCGGCCTTCCCCCTGTTCTCAAACCCATCCGCCTCCGCTCGCTCCGCCATGGCTTGGTCTGTCGGCCTTACCTGGTTCCTCAATCGCAACGTCAGCATGAACCTGGATTTCTCCCACACCTGGTTCAACGGTGGCGGCGGCCCAGGCATCATTGCTCCCGCAACCGTGACCCGCACCGACGAAAACGTCCTCTTTACACGGATACAACTGGCATTTTAGCGCCCGCACAGCGCTCGTTGATTCCTACTCCAGATCCTGAATGTGCTCCGTGAGAAATCCCATTCCTATCATTTTGGCCGGAATGCGTCGCAACAGCGGGAATCCTTCGAACAGGCGCGTCACCAGCGGGGGCGCCACCGGGCCGGTGGATTCAAAAATGTGCTCCAGGAAGTGCTTATGGATAAAGGCCTGAACCTTCTGAGTCTTGTGCGCGGGGGGTTCTCGACGGTGTTGTACCGCCTTTAGGTCCTCCAAGGTAACGCGCCCTTTACGAAGCTTTGACGCCAGTAGATTCGCCGTGGCCACGGCGTCCTGAATCGCGAGATTAATTCCCACGCCTCCGACCGGCGACATCGCGTGCGCGGAATCGCCAATGCAGAGCAGTCCGTCGCGACTCCACTCTTTGAGATGGTCCAATTTGACCGACAACAATTTTACATCCTCCCAATCCTTGATCGCAGCGACGCGGTCGCGAAGGAACGAACCGCAACGTACCACTTCCTCGCGGAACGCCTCAATGCCGCGCGCTTTTCGCTCGTCCAAGGAACCCTTGCGAATCACGTAAGCGCATTGCCAGTATTCATCGCGGTCGAGCAACACCATGAATTGTCCGGCGCCGATATAGCCGAAGGCTTGCGGCGGATCGCCCGGCGCCTTCTTCATCCGAAACCAGAGCACGTCAATCGGCGCGCCGATGTCGATCACCTCAAGGCCGACCTGTCCTCGGACCAGCGAGCCCCGGCCATCGGCGCCTACCACCAGCTCAGCGCGCACCTCGAACTCGCCTTCGTCCCCGCGCGCCTTCACCCCGACAATGCGCTCACCTTCGAACAACAGATCGGTCACCTCGGTTCCCATCCGCAGATGGAAATTCGGATA
>CAZDGT010000235.1:0-1788 GCA_964504905.1 uncultured Bordetella sp.
CGTCCGCTGCTTATGACCGTTGACCTTACAAATGCAATCCCAAGGAATTCTTACTGCATGACCCGTTGTCAGACCCCCATTTCTCCCTCCCCCCGCACGGAGCCCCGCCCAACACACTCACCCTGACCGTCTTCGGGAAACCCGGGTTTGCGCTTCAAGCGGTTGTGGATTTACGCGTAGCTACTTAGGTCTTTTCCCTTCCCGAACTCTTGCCATAGGTCGCCGGCGAACTCAATTCTCCCATCATGGCCGGATTTCTCCCTTAGCCGAAGGCCAGAAAATCACAGTGGCAGTTGCATGGCGAGGTATATCGCGCCGAATAAAATTTTCTGGCCGGGCTTCTAGCCCCGTTGAAAGGTATGAGGCATTTTTTGTACCAAACAGTTGGATAATTCCGATCTGCTTTAGCAACCGCCACGGATTGAATTGCTTACACACGACGGGCGCGTTGGAGTGTCTACGGATTCCGCAGCCTCGGAGTTGTCGCGTCACATTTTGGTATGGCAACTTTCCAGAAACTGGAATTTGATCTGGCTTTGGCGCGCCATTGAATTGCGGCTCGCGACGCGCAATTGCGATTAGCGGGTTGGGGAAAGGATGCCGTAGTCGGCCAACTTTCGGTACAAGGTGCTGCGGCCGATGCCCAGGATCTTAACGGCCTCATTCATGTTGCCCTCGCACTGGCGAAAGATCGCCTGAATGTGGCGCTTCTCGACTTCGGCAAGACTAAATGAACCTTCGGGCAGCGGAGAAGCCGGCCGCATCTCGTTGCGTTCGATATCGTCCTTGGTAATGAGATCCGCAGTGGCCACGGCCATCGCGCGGCGCACGCAATTGCGTAGCTCGCGCACGTTCCCGTGCCAGGGCTTGGACTCCAAACGTTCCAATGCCTCGGATGTGAATCCATGCTGGATGCGGGGGGCATCGATCATCTCAAGCTGGAAAAAATGTTCGGCGAGCAATGGGATATCGGATCGTCGCGAGCGGAGTGGCGGGATGTGAATCGCGAATCCCGCAAGCCGGTGTAACAGATCGCTTCGAAACGTGCCGCGTGCAACAGCCTCCTCAAGGTTCTTATTCGTCGCCGCAATGACGCGAATATCAACCCTCGCTTCCTTGGTGCCGCCGACGCGATGAAAGCAGCCTTGCTCAACGACCCGGAGTATGCGCGCCTGGTTCTCCAGGCTCAGATCGCCAATCTCGTCGAGAAACACCGTACCGCCATCCGCTGTCGCCAACAGACCCGGCGACCCTTTCTGCGCCCCGGTGAACGCACCTTTTTCATAACCGAAGAGCTCGCTCTCAAACAATTCGCGCGGTATCGCTGGGCAGTGGATCACCACCAGTGGTTTGTTTCGACGCGCTGACATTGCGTGGATCATACGTGCCGCCACTTCTTTGCCGGTTCCCGTTTCGCCGCTGATGATCACGCTAAGATTTGTGGCGGATGCTGTGCGGATTTGACCTTGCACTTCGACCATCAGCTTGCTTTCGCCCAACAGCATCCGCACAGGTACGCCCTGGGCTCGAAGCCGTTCATTCTCCCGGCGCAACTCCTCCAACCGGTTCATCGCATGGATTACGGGCGCCAGTGCAAACCCGACCAAGCGAAGAAACCGTACGTCAGCGTGCGAGTAGACACCTTGCGGCGCGTCCAGACATACCACGATCGCAGCCACATGGCTGTCTCCCATCGTAGCCGGCGCCGCAAGAGTTGCGAGCAAACGCGGGCCTCGGAAATCTCCGATGGTTTGCGGAAGCAGCAGTGTGTTCCCCGTTGCCAAGCCC
>CAZDGT010000236.1:0-7348 GCA_964504905.1 uncultured Bordetella sp.
GACAATTGGTTTAGTCGGACTAGCGGACGAGAGCGCAGCAATCTTCGGAAAAGTTATAGAGACCCGATCCACGCTCAAGGAACAATGCGGAGCAGTGCTGGCGGAACAACTCCTTGCCAGTGGCTACATTGACCTTGGCGGCCGTTTTGGAAACCTGCTGTGCCTGAGCGACGAAGCCTTGTATGGTTCATAAACGATCTCCTTCGAATTTACAATGCAAGTCTATCTCCATCCAAAATTGGCAGAGGGCTCAGACAGGTCGCTCCCTCACAACTCATCCAACTGGACAACTTCTTAGTGGGCAGTCGGGTCCTAGTCCTTGACGCCAAATTTGCGAAGGATCGTCATCATGGGACACCAGTTCGTAAACGCTGATTGGAACAAGTTGAGCCCCACGAATCCGGTGAACAGATACCAATAGGGATTGACCCAATAGCCGAGCGCGAGACTCAACACCACAAACGCGCCCGCAATCATGTGTAAATAACGGTCTACGGTCATACGAGTTACCTCCTTCTTTGGTTGAACAAATAGAACAAAACCGGAACGGTCATACGCGAAAGCAGGAGAGAAGCAATCTCGCCGGCCATCAGCGCAATCGCCAAACCTTGAAAAATGGGATCGAACAGGATCACGGATGAACCGACCACCACGGCTGCAGCCGTCAGCATCATGGGGCGGAAGCGCACGGCTCCGGCATCGATCACGGCTTCGTCCAGCGGCATGCCTTCGCTTAAGCGAAGTTCAATGAAGTCAACCAGGATGATCGAGTTCCGTACTACGATCCCCGCGCCGGCGATGAAGCCGATCATCGATGTCGCGGTAAAAAATGCGTTCAGCATGCCGTGCGCCGGCAGAGTGCCCACCAGCGAAAACGGGATCGCCGCCATGATGATCACTGGAGTTAGGAACGACTGGAACCAGCCAACCACCAAACCGTAGATGAGAATCAGGACCGCAGCGAAAGCGATCCCAAGATCGCGAAAAACTTCATAGGTGATGTGCCACTCGCCATCCCACTTCATCGAATAGCGGTCGGGGTCGGAGGGAAGCGCCGCCATGTGCTGCTCGATCTGGTAGCCTTCCGGGATCTTGATCTCGTCGATCGCTGGCCCAAGCTTGAGGACGGCATAGACGGGACTCTCGATCTCCCCCGCAATATCGGCCGTGACATAGGTCACCGGCAGCAGGTTCTTGTGATAGAGGCTCTTGTCCTCGACCACGGTTTCGGTATGCACCAGTTCACCTAGAGAGACGGTTCGCCCATTGCGGCCCGCAATCTTGAGACTCTGTATACGTTCCATATCCGAACGGGTCGCACGATCGAGCCGCACCGCCAGCGAGACATCTTCCTTCTCCGCGTCCTGATGCAGCAATCCTGCTTGATAGCCGCCAGAGGCTACCTGCATCGCGCGTGCAATGTCCTCCTCGGAAATGCCGTTGAGGGCGGCCTTCTCCTGGTCCACCAGCAAACGGTACTTGGTTTGATCGTCTTCCACGTACCAATCCACGTCCACGACGCCTTTGGTTTGCTTGAACAGATCGCGTATCTTCCGCGCTAGTGCGATGCGGCCTTCCATCGCTGGCCCGTAGACTTCGGCGACCAGGGTCTCGAGGACCGGAGGTCCAGGCGGCACTTCAGCCACCTTGATCCGCGCGCCGAAGCGATCCGCGATGGGCAGCAACCGCTGGCGTACCTGTTTGGCGATCTCGTGGCTCTGCAGGTCGCGGGCGTCTTTCGGGAGCAGGTTTACCTGGATGTCGGCCACGTTGGGTCCGCGACGCAAGTAATAGTGGCGGACCAGACCGTTGAAGTTGTAGGGCGAAGCGGTTCCCGCGTAGGTCTGGATATTCACCACTTCCCGCTGCTTCTGTGTTTCCTCACCCAGTAACTGCGTCACCCGGGCCGTTTGCTCCAGCGTAGTGCCGTTCGGCATGTCGACGATCACCTGGAACTCGCTCTTGTTATCGAATGGCAGCATCTTGACCTTGACGAAGCCCGTGTAGAACAGCGCACAGGAGGCCAGCAGCAAAACCACAACGCCACCGATAAAGCTCCACCGGAAAAGGGGCCGGTGCAGGAGCTGTCCCATCACGCGCCGGTAAACCCGGGTCATGAAAGCCTCCCGCTCGGCGGTGTGGTGCACGCCACCAGACTTGAGAATTCGCACGGCGGCCCATGGGGTCACGATGAAAGCGACCAGCAGGGAAAAGAGCATCGCAGCGCTAGCGCCGATCGGAATGGGGCGCATGTACGGCCCCATCAAACCACCGACAAAAGCCATGGGCAGGATGGCCGCCACAACCGCTAGGGTGGCGAGGATGGTCGGATTGCCAACCTCGTCGACCGCTTCTACCGCGACTTCGAATGGCGGCCGGGCCTGATTATCCGCCATTCGCCAGTGACGCACGATGTTCTCCACCACCACGATCGCATCGTCCACCAGTATGCCGATGGAGAAAATCAGCGCGAAGAGCGTGATCCGGTTGAGTGTGTAGCCATACAGATAGAACATCGTGAGCGTCAATGCCAGGGTCACGGGAATCGCGGTAAACACGATGAGGGATTCGCGCAATCCCAGCGTGATTGCGATGAGAATACTCACTGAAACCACAGCGATCAGCATGTGGTACAGCAATTCGTTGGATTTTTCCTTGGCTGTATCACCGTAGTTTCGAGTGACGGTCATTTCGATATCCGAAGGAATGACGCTGCCCCGCAGCCGTTCCACGCGGCTAAGGACGTCTTCCGCCACGGTGACAGCGTTCGTGCCCTTACGCTTGGACACGGCGATGGTGACGGCCGGGGAAAAGCCCTTCCCATCTGAATAGCGCACGTACTGCGAAGGTTCCTCGCCGCTGTCGCTCACCTCTGCGACGTCACGTATGAAGATCGCCTTGTCGTTGGCAACGCCGGCAACGACGTTGCGAACGTCCTCGGATGTGCGCAAAAACTCCCCAGTCTCCAGCAGAAACTGCTGGTTGCCGCTCGCGAACTGGCCCGAAGGCAGACGGTGATTGGAAAGACCGAGCGCTCCCACAACCTGCACTGGCGAGAGATTGTAGCCCGCGAGTCGCGCCTGATTCAAAGTAATGCGAATCTCGCGGCGCTGGCCGCCGATCAATGCCACCGCGGAGACATCTGGCGTTTGTTTGATCGTGTCATCCACTTGTGCCGCGAGTCGCCGCAGCTCGAAATCGCCGTAGCGCTTGCTCCAAAACGTCAACGCCAGGATGGGCACGTCGTCGATTGAGCGGGGTTTAACCAGCGGCTGCGAGGCGCCGGGCGGAATCAGGTCCAGGTTGGCGGCCATCTTCTGGTTCAGCCTGACGATGGCTTTCTCTTCGTCCTGTCCTACCAGGAAGCGCACGATGGCCGTGGACATGCCAGGACTGGAGGTCGAGTAGATGTACTCCACTCCCGGGATCTCCCACAGCAGCTTTTCCATTGGCTTGGTGACGCGTTCCTCTACCTCGCGCGCCGAAGCGCCCGGCATCTGCACAAACACGTCAACCATGGGCACAATAATCTGCGGTTCTTCCTCGCGCGGCAGTTTCCAAACCGCGAACGCGCCCAACAGCAGCGACCCGGCGATCACCAGAGGCGTCAGTTTGGAATCGATCCAAGCGTGCGCGAACTTCCCGGCCGGCCCGAGCTTGCGTTCCACTTTCACGGTCGCATCTCCACTCTGGCTCCGTCCGAGAGACCGCGCGGAACCGGGAAGATTACTTTTTCGCCGGCCGTAAGACCGGAGAGGACCTCAACCTGATCATTGGTCTTCTGTCCCGCTGTAATCAGCCGTGTATGGGCCATGCCGTTCTCCGCGACCAGGACCGACTGCAGTTGGCCCCGTTCCGTCATGGCGGCCGCGGGAATTGTCAGCGTCAGGCGGCTATCCAAAGAGAACGAAGCGCGTCCAAAGGCGCCCGAGCGAAGGGCCGGCAATGTGGGCAAATCAATCTTCACTGTGTACGAACGCGAGGCGGCATCTACCGCGGGTACGATTTCCGAAACCCGCGCGGCGAGCTGGTGATCGATTCCATCCAGAATGACCGACACTGGCTGGCCCACCCGAATTGCCGCGACCCGTGACTCTTCGACAGACGCCTCCAGTCGGTAGGCGCCCTCGCGCTCTATGGTCAGCAGTGGGACGCCGGGTAAGGCCAGCGTGCCCGGGTCAACCGATTTAGCGGTGACAACGCCCGCGAATGGCGCCGTGATTTCGGCATAGCTGCGGGTAACCTCCGTAGCCCGGATATCCTGCTGAACCCTTATGGCCTGCGCATCCAACTGGGCGCGTCTGGCCAATGCCATCTGGTGGGCAGCTTGCGCCGCCTTGAGCTTGCCTGACGCCTCGTCAAACTCCTGGTTCGAGATCGACTTCTTGTTCCATAGATCCTGCATGCGGTTAAAGGTGGTCTGCGCAAGATCGAGATTTGCTTTAGCCCCTCCCACCGCGCTATCCGCCTCCAGCGCGGAACTCCGAACCTCGTCAAGAGCAGCCTCCGCCCGGCGCGAGCTGACATCCAGATCCCGTGCATCTAGGGTGACCAGCGATTGCCCCGCTCGCACGTGCTCCCCGATCTGTACTTTGACCTCGCGCACATAACCCATGAGCTTTGCGGCGATGACCGCAGAGCTGCGGGCTCGGACCGTTCCCGTCGCCTCGTAGATCGAGGGCCATTGCTGCTCGGCAACGGTCACAGTAGCGACCGCGGTGGGGGGCGCTGACGCGGCCGGTCTAGTTTCACGTGGCGACTCGCCACATCCGGCAAGCCCGAGCACCAACGGAATCAGCCACAGCAACTTCGTCTTATTCATCGAGTCCTCTCGTTCAGAACTGGGGAGTCAGGCGTGAGTGTGCCCGCGGCGAGTTCCAGCATGGACGCAGCGATGCGCTGGTCCCGGACGGCCGCCAAATGGCGAGTTCGCGCGTCCAGTACCGTCGTCTCCGTCCGCAGTAAATCGGTGACGTTGCTGATCCCAGCTTCATAACGGTTTTGCGTGATCCGTAAACTCTCCTCGGCTTCCGCGACCGATGCTTTGGCGACTTCGATTCGCTGTGTGGCCGCGCGCAAGTCTGCATACGCGCGATGAACCTGCAAGCGGATGGCGGAGCCCGCGCGCGCCTCTTCCGCCGAACTACGCTTCAGAGCAAATTCGCTCTCCTCGATTCGCGCCTTGTCGCTGAAGCCATTGAATAAGTTCCAGCGCAGGCCGATCGACACCAACCAGTTATCGCCTCCTCTGGTAGCAAACCGCTGCCGGTCCGCCTCGTACGCTGCGTGCAGAGTGACCTGCGGGAGCAGATTGCCGCGGGCATTAGCCACCTGAGTCTCGGCCAAGTTGGTCAAAAGCTTGGCTTGGCGCAACTCCGGACGCTGGGCCATCGCATTCCGTTCCTGATCCGGCAAAGAGCGTTCTGGGGAATCCAGCGCAACCAGCGGACTTGTGAGCGTGTGCACAGCGTCCAATGGAAGACCGATAGCATCGTTCAGGGCCGCGCAGGCGACCTCCACGTCGGCTTCACGGCGGATCTGTTGTTCGCGTACGCTTGCCAAATGGACTCGGATGGAAAGCGCATCGACATCAGTGGACATTCCTGCCGCGCGAACCGCCTGGGCCCGTGCCAAGTCAGCTTCTGCAGAGCGCATCGCCTGTCCCGTGGCGTTGAGCTGATCAGTGCTTAACAGAGAGTCGTAATAAGCGCGAATGACGCCGGCAATCACTTCCATCTCCGTTCGCCTTCCGTCTTCGCCTGTGATATTTTTGGTCAATTCGGCGGAGCGAACGGCGTGTTTGGTCTGGCCAGCGCCATAGATCACCTGGTCCGCGGTTAGCTGCGACTGAAAATTGTTGAGGAAATCCGGGTGGTTCAGCGACCCGATTTGGAAGTTTTGCAGGCCAAACTGACCCTGCGTCAGCAGCGAGCCAAACACGAAAACGGGATTGTCACTGCGCGTCCAGGATTCGGAGTAGTTGACCTTTGGCAAGAGGCCGCTCCTTGCTCCTGAGATCCTCGTCTCCGCCGCTTTCCTTGCCGCGCCGGAGGCTTCTATGGACTTGTTCTTACCTAGGGCCAAGCGAACTGCGTCTCCTAGCGACATTCCTGGGTCTTGTGCCCCACCGGGCAACGAGCCCAAAACCAGCACTAGCAGTGTTTTCTTCATAGACTCTCGTCTTCTAGGTGCATTTGGTGGGCCGAGGTGACGAATTGTCACCTTTTGATGTCGATTGCACCTCAGGATCAGTAAGCAAAAGGACAACGGTGGGCCCAGGTACAATCAAGAGCGGAATTGACTTTGGAACGAGACACCGAAGTGCAAGTTGTGCGACAACTGATTGCCGGAGAACCGGGAGCGTTTGATCGCTTTGTAGAATTGTTTCGGTCCAAGATTTTCAATTACAGCTTCCTGATGTGCGGGCACCGGGAAGATGCTGAGGAAGTGGCGCAGGAGACCCTTCTTGAGGTCTTTGAGAGTGCGGACCGGTTGCGTGAACCCCAGAAGTGGAAGTCGTGGGTCTTTCGCATCGCCAAGAATGCGTGCCTCATGAAGCGACGCAAGAGTATTTTTGCGCCTTCTCAGGAGCTTTCGCTTGACCAATGGATGCCCGGGAAGCATCAGGATGGAGATCAGGTTCAACTTGAGATCGCGGACTGGTCCTCGTTACCCGATGGGAAAACGCTGCAGTCGGAAATGAAGGAGCTTCTCGAACGCGCGATCCGGGAACTGCCGGAGACTTACCGCTCCGTGATCCTGCTACGGGACATAGAGGAATTGTCGACTCAGGAAACGGCGCAGATCCTTGATGTCAGCGAGGACCTGGTGAAGACCAGATTGCATCGAGCTCGACTGGCGATTCGGCAAACGCTGGACGAGTATTTACGCGGAAACGGCGTTGAACGAGGGGGAAAGAAGCATGGAACCACACCAGCGCGATGACAGATGCAAAGAGGTCTTTGCGTTGCTCTCCGACTATCTGAATCTCGAACTGCCTCCAGACGCGTGTCAGGAGATCGAAACTCATATAGCAGATTGCCCGCCTTGCATTGAGTTTGCGGAGAGTCTCCGCAAGACTGTGAACCTGTGCCGGCAATACGCGCCAACAGAAGTTCCCGCACCGCTGGGCCAAGACGCCAGGGCTCAATTGCTAGAAGCCTACGCCAGGATGGTGGAAGCCCGAAACATCACGGCGACCGGCTAGCCATTCAATCGGAGCGCTATTGCTATTTCTCTACGGGAGCGCCTTTGGCGGTCCACTCAGACATGGAGCCATCGTAGAGGCGCACATCATAGCCCAGATACTTGAGCGTAAAGTATGACTGCGTGGCCTGCATACCAGTGT
>CAZDGT010000237.1:0-2144 GCA_964504905.1 uncultured Bordetella sp.
CCCGCTGCCGCCGGGCAAAACGCTCCGAAACCGGAACGCCTGGATTCAATGTCGAGGAGCGCCAGGAGCCGACGCTCTATGCGGGCTGGTATCACACGTGGGCGCCGGGCAGTCATACCTTGTTCCTCGCCGCACGGCTCAATGATCAGTTGTCGTTGCACGATCCGGACAAGGACGTTCTCTTTCTCTATACCGGTTTGTTCGGCCCGCCGATTGTTCAAGTTCAAGCCGGCCCGGTGCTGCCACCGGGGGACCTGAACTTCGCCAGCGACTTCACGCTGTATTCCGCCGAACTCCAGCAAATCTGGGAGACGCCCCGTTACTCGCTCATTGTCGGCGGACGCTGGCAGTCGGGGGACGTGGATTCGCAGGCGGCGATGACGCGCACACTGCCTGCCACCGACGAACAGGTGAACAGTTCACTCGAACGCGGCAACGCCTACGCCTATGGCGCGTGGCAGGTTCTCGACCCGCTCCGATTGATTGCAGGAGTCAGCTGCGATCACATGACGTTCCCCAATAACGCCGATCTGCCGCCTTTCGAGACCGGGGAAACCGCGCGCGAACTCCTGGCGCCGAAAGCGGGTTTGCTCTTGGAGCCCTGGAAGCGCGGTTTGTTCCGCGGGAGCTACGCGAAATCCCTCGGTGGACTTTACTTCGACAACAGCGTGCGCCTCGAACCGACGCAGGTGGCTGGTTTCAATCAGGCCTTCCGCAGCTTGATTCCGGAGAGCGTCGCCGGTCTTGTGCCTGGCACGGAATTCACAACGGCGGGTGTGGGTTTCGATCAATCGCTTCCGCATGGTACGTGGTTCGGGATCGAACTGGAGCAACTTGAGTCAAACGGTTCCCGCGAGGTCGGTGCGTTCACCAGTTTTGCCGAATTGATCGCTCCCTTCAGTGCCACCAACACCCGCCAGACGCTGGAGTTTCGCGAACGCAGCCTGGCCGCCTATGCCGGCCAGTTGCTCGGCGAGAACTTTTCCTTCGGCGCCTGCTACCAGGTGAGCCGGGCGGAATTGAACCAGCAGTATCCCGATATTCCCGACGCGGCGATCAACCTCGACCAACTGGAAGCTGGCGAGCGGGTGACGTTGCAGCAACTGGCTTTGTCGTTGAATTTTCATTACCGCAGCGGCGTGTTCGCACAGTGGGAATCGGACTGGTATCACCAGAACAATTCCGCCTACCCGGACGAGGATTTCTGGCAACACAACTTGATGGTGGGCTACCGCCTCCCGCGCCGGTACGCTGAGGTGCGCTTTGGTCTGCTGAATCTCTTCGACACGGATTACCGGCTGAATCCCCTGAACCTGCATGCGGCACTGCCACGCGGGCGGACGCTCGCGATCAGTCTGCGACTTAATTTTTGATTCCGTCCCGGCTGCGTTGTCGCGTGACGCTGCCGCCCGCCCGGCAGGTCCCAATGATTCACACCGAATCCCGCCGTGGCGACCAGGCCGGCTCTGACTGGTTCTAAAAACTCCCGGTCATCACCAGGCAAATGGAGTGGATGCAGACGTTGTCAACGCCGAGTCGAAAGTTGGCGCCGTTCCACCATTCGACATTCCAATCTTGACTGGCCGTGGCGAGGAAACGATAGGTGACGCCGATACTCCATTGTTCCGCGAACCCGTACCGGATACCGGCGAACGCCTGGAAGGCCGGTGCGAAATCGGTGCCTTCGCCGTCGGAATCGCTGTAGTAATAGTCGTAGTAATTGCCGAAGGTGAGGCTGCTGAAAACCCCGCCCGCCCCCACACCGGCGAACGGCACAAGCCGCCCGCGCGGGTATTCGACCATGACATTGGCCATCATGGACATCTGGGAGAGGGCGGAATCCGGATAGGACCAATTGCCCACCGAGTTCACTTCGTTGAAGGTGAAGCCCAATTCTCCGCCGACGCTGAGCCAGGGCGTGATGCGGTATTCAAGGGCGAGGTCGAACTGCATGCCCGCGGACAAATCCATCTTGCCGCCGCCAGTCACCGGCCCGCCGATTTCCGAAAGGCTTGGGTCTTGAGGGAGGGACCCGCCAATATCAATCCGGCCGCGCCATCGCTTCGACAGGGAAAAGTCCTCCTCGCCAAATGCGGACCAAGCCAGACAAACCGTGGAGACCAGAATCAACCGCGTTGTTGTTT
>CAZDGT010000238.1:0-5457 GCA_964504905.1 uncultured Bordetella sp.
CCCTGTACAAAAGAAATTTCTGATGATACAATCTTTTCGTCCAGTCGTGGGGCATGTTTTGGTCCCACCGCGTCTCTTTCTCTTGGGGCTGGGTTGCCGGGTTGATTCGGCGATCCACCCAAAAGTTCGGTGAGCTGCAACCTTCGGGGAAACAGTAAACCGGCCGGTGAGTATCTTCCTCCGAGTACTCACCGGCATTTTATTTTCACGCCCCGTCATTCACAAAAAATTGACAATAAGGGCGCATCGCCACCTGATATACTGAGGGCAGTTGGTTGACTATGCGTCTTCTGGTCGGACTCGCTCTTGCCGTCGCGCTCCCCTTGGTTGTAACCCTCGGTTATCAGCAGGATGCTCCAAAACATCCCCCCAGCAATACCAGTCAGCCGAATGTGTCTATCACTCCGCGCACGCGGACTCCAGCGGCTGATCCCAACGAATCCATTACCGACCGGCGTTCCGACATTCGCGTCGATACCACGCTGGTCCTTATTCCGGTCTCGGTCACCGATCCCATGAGCCGTTTTGTCACTGGCCTGGATAAGGAAAATTTCAAGCTAACCGAAGACAAAGTGGATCAGGAAATCACTCAGTTTTCCAGCGAAGACGCCCCGCTATCGGTGGGCATCGTGTTCGATACCAGTGGCAGCATGGGCGCGAAACTTCAACGATCGCGGCAAGCAGTGGCGCAGTTCATGAAGACCGCGAATCCGCAGGATGAGTTCTTCCTGGTGCAATTTAATGACCGGCCGGAACTGGTGCAACCATTCACCACCGAAATGGAAGAGGTTCAGAACCGTCTTACCTTTACGCAGGCCAAGGGACGCACGGCGCTGCTCGATGGTGTATATCTGGCGATGAATCAAATGAAGAAGGCGCACAACCCCCGCAAGGCCATTCTGATCATTTCCGACGGTGGCGATAACTCCAGCCGCTATACCGAGACGGAAGTCAAAAACGCCGTCCGCGAGGCCGATGTGCAGATTTATGCCATCGGAATTTTCGAACCGGTAATGTCGCGGGGCCGGACTGCCGAAGAGATGAGCGGACCCGGCTTGCTGGCGGAGATGGCTGAACAGACTGGCGGCCGCCATTTTTCCGTGGATAACCTGGCGGAACTCCCGGACGTGGCCGCCAAGATCGGAATTGAATTGCGCAATCAGTACCTGTTGGGCTATAGCCCAAAAAATACGACGCGAGACGGCAAATACCGCCGCGTGCAGGTGAAATTGGTCAAGACTACGGGACTGCCGCAACTGAGGGCCATGTTCCGCACGGGATATTATGCGCCGACGCAATAGCATCGCTAGTGTCTTTCTGATGGCCGCGGCATGGACCTTGGGTCAGACCACGCCACCCTCTACACCATCGGCACAGAATACCGCCGCGCCGCAGGAGGAAATCCCGGTATTCTCCGCGGACACGCGCTTAGTGGTAGTACACGCCAGCGTTGTCGACAGGGGGGGCAAGCTGGTCACGAATCTGCAAGAACCCGCGTTCAAGGTGCTTGAGAATGGCGTGGAGCAGCCGCTTAAGATTTTCCGCCGGGAAGATATCCCGGTATCGCTCGGTATCATCCTCGACAATAGCGGGAGCATGCGCGATAAAAAGAGCCGTGTCGCAGCGGCGGCGCTGAATCTAGTCCGCGCTTCGAATCCGCAAGACGAAGTGTTCATCGTAAATTTTAACGATGACGCATACCTTGACCAGCCCTTTACCAGCGACATCAAGAAGATGGAAGAGGCTCTCGACCGCATGGAGACCAAGGGCGGCACCGCCATGCGCGACGCTATCAGCATGTCGATGGATTACCTAAAGGACAAAGCCCGAAAAGACAAGAAGGTGCTGGTGGTGGTTACGGATGGCAACGACAATACCAGCAATATTAATTTGGAAGAATTAATGCGCAAGGCGCAGCAAAGCGACGTGCTGATCTATTCCATCGGCATCCTGAGCGAAGAGGAGCCGCGGGAAGCTAAGAAAGCCAGGCGCACTCTGCACGATCTCGCGACGGCCTCCGGGGCGATGGACTATTACCCCAAAGACCTGGAAGAAGTGGACAAGATTGTTCCTGACGTAGCTC
This sequence comes from uncultured Bordetella sp., assembly GCA_964504905.1. GTDB lineage: Bacteria > Acidobacteriota > Terriglobia > Bryobacterales > Bryobacteraceae > Palsa-187. The sequence goes on from CAZDGT010000238.1 coordinate 2,084, forward strand.
GCGAGATTCGTAACCAGTACACGCTGGCTTACTCGCCGCTCAATCCCGCGCTGGATGGTACTTTCCGCAAGATCACCGTCACGGTGAATGCTCCGGGACGCCCGAGCGTGCGCAGCCGCAACGGCTATTACGCCAACGCCTCCGCCAACAAGTAATGCGGATCGCCGGATAATGCTGGGCGCCATGTGGCGGCTCTCCAAGGGGTATCGCTTGTGCCCCTGGCGCAGCCCGTATCTGCAGTGGCGTATCGAAACGTACTCCGGTTTGCACGCGGATTGCATCACCGCCAGCGATTTCTGGCGGTTTACCTGGCGCAATCGGCGTGAACTCATGCAGTTTTTGCGCTGGGCCGACAAAATGGAGTCACACCGATGACCGTCGAAGCAGAGTTTCTGAATTTCTCCGCGGACAAGCTGAGGCAACTCATGGGACGCATCGAGACGTGTGTCGAGAAGCTCACGCCGGATCAGATTTGGACGCGGGGCGGCGCGAACCAGAACGCGGCTGGTAACTTATTGCTGCACTTAAACGGAAATGTCCGGCAATGGATATTGCACGGTGTAGGTGGCCAGTCCGATCACCGGGACCGCAACAGCGAATTCGCCGCGCGCACCGGTTTGGGAGCGCCGGAGCTCTTGGCCCGCCTCCGGGGGACGGTCGAGGACGCAGCCACGTTCCTACATACGCTTGCTCCGGACCGGTTGGTCGAACGCGTCCAGGTCCAGGACTACGAGGGTTCGATACTGGCTGCAATCTATCACGTAGTCGAGCACTTCGCCGGTCATACCTACCAGATCATCTCAATGACCAAGCAGTTCACCGGCGAGGATCTGGGATTTTACGCTCACCTGAGCGGCGCTGTGCCCCGCAAAGATCCGCTGCCCTAGGCTTCCGAGCGTTCTACAATGATCCGTATGAAGACCCTATGGCTGTGGCTGCTCCCGCTCGCGGTGTTTGCGCAACAACCAGCGAGCCATTTCGCAAATCTCAAGCAGCTTACGAACGGCGGCTCGAACGGTGAGTCGTACTGGTCGCCGGACAGCAAGCGGATCATTTATCAATCCACGCGAGACGGCAACGCCTGCGACCAGGAGTACATCATGAATGCCGATGGTTCCAATCAGCACATGGTCTCCACCGGCAAGGGCGTGACGACTTGCGGCTACTTTACCAGCGATAACAAGCATGTGATTTACGCATCCACCCACGAAGGCAACCCCGCTTGCCCCATGCCGGCCGACCGCAGCAGGGGTTACGTGTGGGCGGTTCATCCCACGTTTGATATTTACTTGGCCACCGACCAGGGCAAGATCATCAAGAAATTGACGGATACAACCGGCTACGACGCCGAAGGAACCGTCAATTTCAAGACCAAGAAGATTATTTATACGTCCATGGCGTCCGGTGACCTGGAGTTGTGGAACATGAACGAGGACGGCAGCGGCAAGGTCCGGATCACCAACACGGAAGGCTACGACGGCGGCGCGGTACGGTCGCGCGACGGCAGCAAGATGGTGTGGCGCGCATTCCATCCCGATACGCCGGAGAAGACCACCAAGTATCGCGAGCTGCTCAAAGATAACCTCACCGCTCCTATGAAGATGGAACTGTGGTTGGCGAACGGCGATGGTTCCAATGCCAAGCAGCTCACTAACTATGGATGCGCCAGCTTCGCGCCCACTTTTACGCCCGATGGCAAGAAGCTCCTGTTCGCGTCGAACAAGAACAAATGCGATTCGAGTTTCTTCGAACTGTTCCTGATAAACCTCGACGGCACTGGTCTCGAACAAGTGACCGACTACGGCAAGTTCACTTCGTTTCCCGAATTCTCGCCGGACGGCAAGTATTTGATCTTCGCGTCCAGCTATCAAGGCAAAGGCAACTACGAGTTCAACATCTTCCGCGTCGATTGGAAGCCGTAGGCAACGTGCAGCCATCACTGATCGACATTCCGCCGGCCAGCACGGCGTCCGGCGCCCCCTCAGATGCACTCGTCTTTTTTGGCGCCACGGGGGACCTGGCTTACAAACAGATTTTCCCCGCACTGCAGCAGATGGTGATTCACGGCGCGCTGAATGTGCCTGTAATTGGCGTGGCGAAGGCCGGATGGACGCTGGATCAGCTCCGCCAGCGCGCCCACGATAGTCTCACCGAGCATGGTGGCCTGAACGAGGCCGCGTTCGCGAAACTCATCGGCCTGCTGCAATATATCGACGGCGATTACCAAGACCCTGCGACTTTCGAGCAATTGCGCCGCGCACTGGGTCCCGCGCGTTCTCCCACTCATTATCTGGCGATCCCGCCGAGTCTCTTTGGCGCCGTGGTGGAGGCGCTCGGCCGCTCGGGTTGCGCCCAGAACGCGCGCGTTGTGGTGGAGAAGCCGTTTGGCCGCGACCTGGCGTCCGCGCGGGCGCTGAACGCGAAGCTCATCGCGGTCTTTTCGGAATCGTCCATTTTTCGGATCGATCATTTCCTGGGCAAGGAGGCGGTGGAAAATCTCCTGTTTTTCCGCTTCGCCAATACATTTCTGGAGCCTATCTGGGACCGCCGCTACATTCACAGTGTTCAGATCACGATGGCCGAGAGTTTCGGCGTGAAGGGCCGCGGCAAGTTTTACGACGAAGTGGGTGCCGTTCGCGACGTAGTGCAGAACCACCTGTTGCAGGTCGTGGGTTTTCTGGCCATGGCGGCTCCCACCAGCTTGTACCCTGACGCTCTGCGCGATGAGGAAGCAAAAGTCTTTCGCACGATCACACCAATATCTCCTGGCGCCGTGGTTCGCGGCCAGTTCGAAGGATATCGCCAGGAGCCGGGCGTAGCGCCCGATTCACAAGCGGAAACATTCGCCGCCCTGCGCTTTGAATTCGATTCCTGGCGCTGGTCGGGCGTGCCGTTCTTGATTCGTGCCGGGAAGTGCCTGCCGGTGACCGCTACCGAAGTGGTGGTGCGGCTGCGCGAGTCACCGCTATGGCGCGTGCCCTTCGGCGCCAACTACGTGCGCTTTCGGTTGAATCCGGAATTCCGCGTTAGCATGGGAATCCGCGTGAAACGTCCCGGGTACGAACTAGCGCCGATGTCGACCGAGCTGTCAGTCATGAAGCTAGACATCGACGGCGCAGTAAGCCCCTATGAACGCCTGTTGACGGACGCGATGCGTGGCGACAGCATGCTGTTCGTCCGGGAGGATGCAGTGGAGGCGGCGTGGTCCGCGGTCGATGCGGTGACCGATCGCAACTTGCCGCTGCAAATATACGAACCGGGAACCTGGGGACCACCGGAAGCGGAGCGCCTGGCCGACGACATCGGCGGCTGGCACAATCCGGAACCGGGCTAGAGAGGGCGATAATTAACTTGACGAATCCAGAGACGGCCCT
>CAZDGT010000239.1:0-12063 GCA_964504905.1 uncultured Bordetella sp.
GTAAACGGGGCATCCGCATCACTCACTTCGCTCGCGCAACAGGCGGCGATGGCGCTCGCAGGCACATTGGCTGGGCGGCTGGGGATCCGGGGCGTGTTTGCGTCGAGCGCGATGCTCCTCTTCGCAATCGCGGCTCAAAGCTGTGCGAAATCGACTGCTCCGCCGCCAGTGAGAATGCGCCGCAGATAGTCGATCTGGCCAAGGTGATAATTCAGATGGCCATGCACGCTCATCAGGAATTGAGCGGTTGAAAGCGAGCGGCCATGGTGTTTCTCGGGATAAATGCGCTCTAGCTCCGCGTCCGGCAAGGCTGCGACGATATCCGGAATTATGGCGATGAGGGCATCCATGCGCGTGCGGAGGTCGTGTGGATTGAGGCCAGTTTGGGAAAATTCAAGGTCGCGTTGGCGGGTATACGTGACGCCTCCGAGCTGGCGGCCAATGTACTCGCGCAAATTCCCTTCGAGGTGCAGAACCAGATTCCCGATTGAATTGCCTACTCCTGGCGGTTTGGTCCAGAGGGGGCCGTCCTCGGGTAAGGCGCGCAGCTCTTGCGCCAGACGCGTGATGTCACGGCGAAACAGGGCTCCGAGTTCAGTGGCAAGATTCATATTCCTGTATATTACTTGCCATGGCACAAGCAGAACAGAATTTTAAGAATCACGCGCGTTTCGACCCCATGTTTCACGGTTTTCTAAGCATGGGAGCCCTCATCTTGCTGGGGTCCGCGATCTATGCGCTGGTCCGGCAGCCGGATTGGTTGGGCGTAGTGCGATTATTCGGTGCCCTTTGGGCCATCGTGCTGATGTTCAAAACGCGGCTCTACGCGTTGAAGGTGCAGGACCGCGTGATCCGCCTGGAGGAGCGGCTGCGCCTGACACAGTTGTTGCCGGAATCCACGCGGGTGCGGATCGGGGATCTGACGGAACGGCAGCTAATCGCCTTGCGCTTCGCCTCCGACGCCGAGGTGCCAGGACTGGTCCAGCAGACGCTCGAGGGCAACTGGGATGCGAAGCAGATCAAACAAGCCGTAAAGAGCTGGCGGCCGGATACTTTCCGGGTTTAAAAGATTCAGGGAACATCTCCGCCGGTTAATTCGTATCCCCTGGGCATGAGCGGTAGATTGTCGTTGCTCGCAGGCCTGGCGATTGTGGTTCTCACCGGCTGCAACGCGCGAGGCCGGAAAGAGTTTTCTGGGCCGGTCCAGCACGATACGCAGGCCGTCGAACTCGACAAAGCCGAGAGGGTGCGCGTCGAAATGCGCATGGGCGCGGGCGAGCTAGAGGTGCAGGGCGGATCCCCCCGGCTGCTGGATGCGGATTTTTCCTTCGATAATCCCGCGAAAAAGCCCATTGTGCGCTATGAAACCGGGAGCTTCCGCGGGCGACTCACAATTGAGGAGCCAAACACGCACGGTGTTGGCTCTCCCTCGCACTACCAATGGAAATTGGGCCTTAACAACGTAGTTCCGCTCGATGTGGTGACGCATCTGGGGTCGGGTAACGCGGATATGAAGCTAGGCGCCATGAATTTGCAGGGAGTCGAAGTTCACATGGGCGTTGGCAACCTGGATATGGATCTGCGCGGCGAGCCAAAGCGCGATTACAACGTCCAGATTCACGGCGGTGTCGGCAATGCGACCGTCCGCTTGCCCCCAGGCGTGGGAATCGTCGCGGACGCCAAGGGTGGCATCGGCAACATTGAAGCCCATGGGCTGGAAAAGCACAATGGCCGCTGGCTAAGCCCGAAGCACGAGGATGCCAAGGTCACCATTCGCCTGGACATCCGGGGCGGGGTGGGCAACATCACGCTGCTGGCAAACTAGGCGGATGGTTTTTCGAAACCAATCCGCGTTAATCTAGTTTCCAGTGAAAACCACCGCCGGGGAAGGCATCGCCATCTCAACTCCCAAATGCGAGCTGGGAATTGGCAAGATTATTCGCACGCCCGATTCAGAGGACCTGATCGACGGCGTTAAAGTGCGCCCCTACGATCTTTGGCCGGATGACCGCGGCTACTTCCTGGAAGTCGTGCGTTTGCGGCAAGGCTTGGCCGAAGATTTCGTTCCGGAAAAGACGCAAGTCTCGGCGGCTCTCAGCTACCCGGGAACCATAAAGGCGTTTCATTACCACCAGCACCAGACTGACCTGTGGGTGCCGTCGCAAGGCATGTTCCAGGTGGCGCTGGTGGATTTGCGTGCGGATTCACGCACCTATGGCTGGAAGAATACGCTGTACGTGGGCGCCCTCAAACCCTGGCAGATCTTGATTCCGCCGGGCGTGGGACACGGCTACAAAGTGATCGGCGAACAGGTGGGCATGCTAATCTACGTGACCAACCGTCTGTACAATCCGCAGGACGAAGGCCGCATTGCCCATGACCAGACCTCCATCGCCTACGATTGGGAACTGCAACACAAATGAAATTTTTCGTAACCGGGGGCGCCGGCTTCATCGGCAGCGCATTTGTGCGTTTGCTGCTGAGTTCCCCGGCGCAGAAACCGTCGTTGGTTGTGAATTTCGACAAGCTCACCTACGCTGGCAATCTGGAAAACCTGGCGCCTGTGGCGGACGACTTGCGTTATCGCTTTGTTCACGGCGATATTTGCGATGCTGCGCTGGTGAACCGGACAATCGATGAAACGCAGCCCGACGTCATCGTCAACTTCGCGGCCGAGTCGCACGTGGATCGCAGTATACTTTCCCCGGCTCCGGTGTTTGAGACAAATCTGCGAGGCACATTTACGCTGCTGGAAGCGGCGCGCACGCATAAGACGCCACGCTTTCTGCATGTTTCGACCGACGAAGTTTATGGCAGCATCCCCGCACCGCACGACGCTGACGAAAACTATCCGCTGCGTGCCAGCAGCCCGTACTCGGCATCCAAGGCGGGGTCGGATCTGCTAGCGCTGTCTTATTTCGTCACTTACAAAATGCCGGTGATGGTGACGCGCGCGTCAAACAACTACGGCCCGTATCAGTTTCCGGAAAAGCTGATCCCGCTGATGATTTCGAACGCCCTTGAGGACAAGCCTCTGCCGATTTATGGCGACGGCATGCAGGTGCGTGACTGGCTCTACGTCGACGACCATTGCCGCGCGATTCTGGCGGTGATCGAGCGCGGGCGAGCGGGCGAGATCTACAACATCGGTGGCAGCCGCGCGCTCCCCAATGTGGAAGTTGTCGAGCGCATTCTCGACACGGTGGGCAAACCCCGTTCGCTCATGCAAACCGTGACGGACCGTCCTGGCCACGACCGCCGCTATGCGCTATCGACGGAAAAGCTGTTGCGCGAAACCGGCTGGCAAGCGTCGATGCCTTTTGAGGAAGGCCTGCGCGCGACAATCGATTGGTACCGCGCGAACACCGTGTGGGTTGCACGCGTCAAATCTGGCGAATATCAAAATTATTACCAGCGGAACTACGCTGGCCGCGAAGTGTAATTCATGTTCTCGACGGCTCTCCGCGACGGTTTCGAACTCCGCTTGCTAGAGGAACGCCACGCAGATGAACTATTCGCCGCCGTAGACCGCAATCGCGAACACCTTCGGCGCTGGCTGCCCTGGGTGGACGCGACCAAGACGGTCGACGACGGGCTGGCGTTTATCCGGGCATCGCTCGAAACGTTCGCGGCCCAGCAAGGTTTTGCCGCCGCCATCTGGTATCGCAACCGCGTGGCCGGGGTGATCGGAACCCATCGTATCGATTGGCGTAACCGCTGTGTGGAGCTGGGCTATTGGCTGGCCAGTGAGTTTGAAGGCCGCGGCATCATGACCGACACATGCCGACTAGCGACTACCCACCTGTTTGAGGACATGGATTTGAACCGCGTCGAGATCCGCTGCGCCGTCGGCAACGAGAAGAGTCGCGCTATTCCGGCGCGCCTGGGATTCAAGCTGGAAGGCACGCTCCGCGACGCAGGGCTGGTTAACGGACGCTACTACGACCTGGAAGTTTACGGAATGCTCAAATCCGAGTGGACCTAGCGATTTGGCGTCTGCGGCGCAAATGGGTTCGGCATGGAGAACGGATTTTGCTGCGTAGCGCCTCCCGGCGCTTGTCCTTGACCCTGGCTGGCGCCGTTTTGGCCCATACCGTTTTGACCCATACCGTTTTGGCCCAGTCCGTTTTGTCCGAGTCCGTTCGGATTCTGTCCCGGCACACCGGTCTGGCCTGGCTGGTTGGTCGCGGGTTCATAGACAAACTCCCATTCCTGATACTTCGTCCGCTCGCGATAGGCCTTGATGCTGGGGCCTTCAAACTTGCTGGCCACTCCAGCGATGCCTGGAGATCCCATCGCTCCGGCGGCGGGGGCCTGGTTGGGCCGGAACAGCTGGTTGTTGATGGCATCCAACGCGGCGTTGCCGGCCGGCGCGCCTAATGAGGGGGGGGCCGGTTGCGTCCCCACTGGGTTGGGGCGTTGGAAGGGCGCAACTGGCTGCGAGTTGAAACTGTTCTGGCCAAACTGTGGCGCGTTATTCACGGGGAGCGGGCCGTTAAAAGGCTGCTGCGCGACTTCCGCAGGCGGCACGGGTTGATTTGGCTGCGGCACCAACTGGCCGCTCTGATTGATATTGACCTGTGCGGGGCTCTGATCGCCGTTCGGCGCCATTGCAGGGAATTGTCCATTGGGACCCAAGGGATTGGCAAACGGCCGCGGATTGGCACCGCCCAAGCCGGCGAACTGGCCGGGGCCACCCTGCGCCTGCGGTTGAAACTGCCCCTGCTGGCCGGGAAATGTCTGCCCTGTGGGGGCGCCCACTTGCCCGGTCATCTGACCATTGTTCTGCGGCTGGCCGAGCTGCCCATTGGGTTGCGAATTGCCTTGTGAATTGGGCTGCGCCAGCGTGATTGCCGGCCAGGTGCGTGGATCGTCGGGATTGAAGCCCGCGCTATTCGCGCCAAACGGATTGGCGGCGGCCTGATTCGGATTTTGCGGGAAGCCGGGCCCGGTTGGAAATCCGCGATCGCTGGGACGCCTCTGTGCGGCGGCGTTCTGAACAGGAGCAGTCGTCACACTAAAAGCCGCGGGGTTAGCGTCCGCCGGGGCAGGGGGGGCGCTGTTCAGGTTGTTCGCTCCGAGCGGCCCGCCGCCTGGAGTTTGCCCCCCGCCGGGCAATCCATTGGCGGCGTTTTGTGCGGGAGGTTTCTTCACCAGAGAATCGGTTAGAAAACTGCCGTTGGTATGCACCAGACGCCACTCATCTGCTCCGGTCATGGGGTCTTTGTAGCGGTGGCGCAGGAAGCGCTTCTCGTTGGTGTTCTCCAGGTCCTTGAGCTCAGCGGGATAGCGTTTGTTGACGGCGTAGTAGACCTGAATGGCGCGCTTGTATTGATTGCCGCGATCCATTAAGAGCTGCTCCTTGTCGCGGGCGCTCTCGAAGGCGGCACGCGGCAATTCCTGATACATCGTGAACGCCACCGCGGCGGCGATCAGGAAGATCACCAGTAGTGCAAAACCCTTCTCGCGACGGGGAGGACGCGTCATCCTGGCAACTCCTCAATTAAGGGCAAAGTCTGCTGATTCTTGTTGGTGGTGTCTTCCACCAAAGCAGAGTTCACGCCGATACGAATAATCTTGAAACGATTGTGGATGATGTCGTTCTCTCCCGCCACCACGATGTCTTCGCCATCCAGGAAGAAAGCGCGTTTAGCCGCGCCGGGCGCCACGCCGCGCGAGTCGCTGACGTAGCCAAAAAACTTGAGGGGGATCGGCGGGATCACGGGCTTGGGCGGAGCGACTGGAACTGGAGGCACGTCCGGTGGGGGGGGCGGCGTAATCGGCTTCACCGGCGCCACTATGGGCGTGGGTGTTTTCGGTTTGGGTGGTGCGCCGAATTCAAACACGCTGCGCTCCCCGCCTTCGAGCGGCAGGGTTTGCAGCTCCGCCAGTAGATTGAGTTTCAGCGCCGGATCGATACGGCTGATGTCGGCGCCATCCGGTAACTTCAGTGTTGGCTTAAAGTCCTGAATGGCGGCTTCGCCACGCCGCGCCGAGCCAGTCTGCGCGGGTACTGCCGTGAGCGCCGCCGATGAGCGCGCCCGCGCTCCCAACGACTCGAGGGGCACGGGATTTCGCGCCGCCGGGGCAACCGAAGCTGCCTGTTGCGGAATGTCCGGCGTGCGATTGATAAAGTACACAACCACTAACACCACGGCCAAGGCGCCGAGGACAGCCAGTTTTTTCGGTTCCGCGCCAAGCTGTGAGGGGATCAGACTCATGGTTGCGAGCCATCCTCCCGCACAAATGTATCGATCTTCATGCTGATGTTCAGCGTGCCGCCCGTCTGCTGCGGCGCAGCATTCAAACCTTCGATGATGAGCAGGCGAGGCGAGCGATCCAGCTCATGCACGAAGCGCATCAGATTGCCGTACGTACCTTCATAGTTGGCAGAGATACTCATCATGCTCAACGAGTCGGAGCCTTCAATCGGTTCGGTGGCGTAGGCGTGTTCTTTGGGTTTGATCTTGGCGCTATCGGCGGCCGACACCAGTTCCGAGAGCAGAGTGGAATAAGCGGTGCGGCGAGCCAGGAAGTACTCATTGAGAAATTTGTCGCCTTCGCCGCGGCCCTGTTCGACGGCGGCTACGTGCTGCCGCGTGCTGGCGAGCGCAGCGCGCTTCGCCGCAGCCTGAGACTCAAGCGCCGCCAGCTGCCGCTCCAGATCGTCAGCCGAGCCGCCTGGCGGATATAACACGATCCAGCCCGCCACAAGAGTCGCCACCAGTAGCGTAGCCAGCAGAATCCGCCACCAACCCTTTGCTCCGGGAGCGCGGCCTTTAAAGTTTCTGGGCATAGTTGACACTCACGCGATAGCGGTACAGCGGCTCGTTGTCGGTGGGCGGAGCCGAGTTGTGGACGGTCGCCGGGCCGAAGCGCGGCGAGGCCTGCAGTTGCTTCAGGAAAGTGATGACCGGTTCAGGATTCTGGGAGCCGACTACCATGTCGAGCAGCACCTGATTGCGCGAGTTGATTTGCGGCAGGCGCACCTGAATCAGGCGCACGTTCGCGGGCAACACCGCTTCCAGGTCCGCAAAGATTTTGGTCCAACTGACGGATTTACGTTCCACCAGCGTGTTCAAAAGAAGGCTCCGCTCGAGCACACTGGCATTGGCCGGCTGGTGAAGGGTAGCATCCAGGCGGGCCTGCTCGGCGGAAATGGTAGCCAGTTCTTGATTGAGCCGACTCACCCGCGCCCGCGTGTCGCCCAAGCGCGAGCGATCGGCAGCAATCAGATACAGCAAACCGCACAACACCACCGCCAGTATTATGGCGCCCAGGCCGGTTGCCACCAACAATGGCCGGTCACGGCGGAAGGGATCGCTAGCCAGATTGATCGGAATTCTCACGTTAATGGCGCGCCCCTTCCAAATATCCCAGCAGGCCCGCGTTGAACACATCTGGCGGGCCGAAGCGGGATTGCATCGCCTCAATTTTGTAAGGCAACCCGGCGAGCGCACCGTTCGCAAATCCGCACAGGATAAGCTTCTCGGCCGGTGCCGACAATTCATCCTCCACGTAGGAGAACGTCGGTTGAAGCACCGCCAGCACCTGCTCTTCGGTAAGCGCGTCAAGGGCAACGCAGCGGAACAGCTTTAGAGTCTCGCCGCGCAACACCATGACCGTCAGATTTTTCTCACTCGCTTTGGCGATCACATTCACCGCATCCTCGTTTGTGGCGGGCGGACACAATTGCAACGCGGCCAACGCCGAAGTGGTCACTTCGCCGATGTGAAAGTTCATCGCCCGAAACAGGGCTTCATAGCGCGCGATGATTTCGAGCGCCACGATCACCGCTACCACTTCGATGGTCTTACCTTTTTGCGCGGGCTGAGCATAATAACTGACCGCGGCTGAATCGATATCGAACGGCAACGTCTTCTTCAAACGGAAGCGGATGAGCGAGAGTTGTTCTTCGGGCGACGATGGGAACGAATCGAAATCCAGCACGCTGACGCGGGCCGCGTAATCCGGAAGAATCAGCGCCGCGCGCCGCCGTTTGCGGGAGTTGTCGAGTGGCGCGATGTACTTGAGCACGGCCGTAGCAGCATCGGCCTTATGGATGTTGTCTTCGATGGGAGAAACCACCAGCGTCCCGGGCTCGAAAGGATAAAAGCCCGACTCCCCGCTCTGTCCGTTCTTCGGGCGCGCGAAGGCAATGCCGGCCTCCGAGAGCTCGAATACATAGGCGGGGGCCGGGTCTTTTGCAAGGCGCGAAATTTGGTCGAAAAAAGACATCTGTTCAAACTTCGATGAACGTGACCTTGTTGATTTCCTTGAGCGTGGTCACGCCCCCGCGCGCCTTTTCCAGAGCCGATTCCCGCAAGAACGTCATGCCTTCTTCGCGCGCCGCCCGGCGGATTTCCGACGCAGGCCTGCGGTTCAGAATCATTTCGCGAATACGCTCGGAGAGATCCAGCAGTTCGTGAATCGCACTGCGGCCGCGGAAACCGGTGCCGCCACATTCGAAACAACCCGCGCCTTCGTAGAAGGTCACGGCGCCCCAATCGGCAAGGGCCAGCCCACTCTCAGTCAAGTATGCATCGTCATACTTCACCGGCGCCTTACAATGCGGGCAGATCACACGCACCAATCGTTGCGCCAGAATGCAGTTGAGCGCGGAAACGAAATTGTACGCCTCCACGCCCATATTCAGAAAGCGCCCCAGGACATCTAGCACATTGTTGGCGTGGACAGTGGTAAAAACCAGATGTCCCGTGAGGGCGGCGTTGATGGCGATTTGCGCCGTTTCCTGATCGCGAATTTCACCCACCATTACTTTGTCGGGATCATGGCGCAAGATCGACCGCAGCCCGCGCGCAAAAGTGAGCCCTTTCTTCTCATTCACGGGGATTTGCGTGATGCCTTTTATCTGGTATTCGACGGGATCCTCAATGGTGATGATTTTGTCTTCGTCGTTCTTGATCTCGCTGAGAGCCGCGTAGAGCGTAGTGGTTTTGCCGGAGCCGGTGGGTCCAGTGACCAGCACCATGCCGTAGGGTTCCTTAATATAGCGGCGAAACTTGACCAGATCGTTGTCGGCAAAGCCCACTACGTCGAGCGAGAGCTTGGCGAATTTCTCGCTCATGGACTCTTTATCCAACACGCGCAATACAGCATCCTCGCCGTAGATGGTAGGCATGATGGACACGCGGAAATCGATCAGGCGGTTCTTGTAGCGCACGCGGAAACGGCCGTCCTGGGGCACGCGACGCTCGGCGATGTCCAGTTCGGACATTACCTTGATGCGGGAAATGATGGTCGAGTGCCAGTCCTTGGCGATCGGCGGCATGGCGTAGTGCAGCACCCCGTCGATGCGGTATTTGATGGCCACTTCCTGGTCGCGTGTTTCGATGTGGATGTCACTGGCCCGCCGTTCAAGCGCGTTGAAGATGGTGGTATCCACCAGTTTGATCACCGGCGCGATGTCAGAATCGCCGGCGGCCAGGCGATCGATGGAGAGCGTCTCGTCGGGATTGTCTTCGTCGCCGACGACATCGAGGGCGAAGCCTTCGGTCACTTCCTCCAGTACCCGTTGCGACTGTTCGGTCTTCTTGAGCAGATCAGAAATCTGCGAGAGCGTCGCCACGCGTACGCGCAATTTCTTGCCGAGCAGCACCGCCAACTCGTCGATCAGGTTCAAGTTTCGGGGATCGGCAATGGCGATTTCGAGAGTTCCGTTCTCGTCACCCCCGGCTCCATTGGAAGACCCGTTGTACGCCTGAATCGGCACGAAGTTGTAACGAAACATAAGATCCACGGGGATCGAGTGGAACAGTTCGTGGTCTATGCGGGTTTCCTTAAGGTCGACAAACTCGTGGTAGTAGCGGCCCGCCAGGGCGCGTGCCTTGGCGATTTCCTGTACGGGATCCTGCGGGAGAATTTGGTTGGTGGCTGCCATGTCTTACGTTCAGGAACGGATCGAATCCGCCAGGGAAAAGATCGGCAGATATAGCGAAATCAACACAAACGCCACAAAGATGCCCATAACAATCATGATCACGGGCTCGATAAGACTCAGCGCCGCCGTGACGCGCGTTGATACGTCGTCCTCGTAAAATTCGGCCACACTGCCCAGCATCGCAGGCAACGCTCCGGTGGATTCGCCTACTTCAATCATATCCAGCGACAGGCTGGGGAACACACCGGTGATGCGCAACGCTCCCGAAAGGGACTGCCCTTCGCGCACCAGCTTGGTGGCCTTCTGCAACACCTTTTTCAGCACCTGCGTTCCCAACGAATCGGCCGAGGTATCGAGCGCCTGCATCAGCGGGATACCGCCAATGAGCAGAGTACTCAGCACCCGAGAAAATTGTGCCACCTGATACTTTAGCCACACTTCGCCCAGCACCGGGACTTTCAGCAGAACTCTGTCGAACGCCTCCTTGCCGGTGGGTGTTTTCGACCACGCCCGCAGCCCGATGGCCGTCACGATCAAAGCCCCAAACGCGAACAATACGTAGCCGCGCGCGGTGGTGCCGATGGCGATCAGGATCAGCGTGGGCGTGGGCAACTGCGCCTGCATGCTGTTATAGAGTTCGGCGAAGTTCGGCACCACATACGTGATCAGAAACACGATTAGGCACATCACCAGTACAATCAGCAGCGCCGGATACATCAGCGAAACCAGCAGCTTCTTGCGCACCGACAAAGCCAATTTCTGGTAGGCGACGAAACGCTCGATCACTTCAGCCAGCGAACCGCTACGCTCACCGGCGAGAACGCTGGTCACGTATATGGGCGGGAACACGCCTTGCTTGGCGAAGGCGTCAGAGAGCAGGGCGCCGCTCTTCACTTCGTCGCGCACGTTGCGGATATGGCTCGATAGTTTCGGATCCGTGAGGCGCTCGGCCAGCAGGTCCAGGGCGCGGAGGATGGGGAGACCGGCGCGGATCAGCGTGACAAACTGCTGGTTGAAGATCAGGAACTTTTCAAGGTTGAACCGCTTGCCGCTGGGGCGGAGGCCGGACGCCAGACCACCGATTTCCGACCGCGGTTTAATGGTGTAAACCAGGAAACCCTGCTGGGTGTAGCGATCGCGGAGCTCACGTTCGGAGGCCGCCTCGGCCACCTGCTGGTGAATCTCACCGCGTGTATCCGCGTATTTTAGGGTCCATTCGGCCATGCGTATGTTATTGATAAACAGTCACTTTAGCCGAAGGACACTACCCCGGCGATAACCCTACATATTATTGACGGATTCCGGGGGCGTGGCGTGCATGCGAAGGACATCATTTCCCGGCCGCAGCCCCCATGGTGGCGGCTTTCGAAAAGATCAAAATATGTTGGCGCGGCAGGGTTTCGATCACTGTTCCCAGCTTGAAACCCTCAGCCTCGAGTTCAGCTCTAGCCTCACCGACGCTCATCTTGTGATCCGGGTTGATGGGGATAGCAGTATCTTCCTTGCGGTATTCGAGCTGCACCAGCCGCCCATCGGGCTTTAACGCCGCCCGAATGCCCTGCAGCATCTTCTGCGGCTGCGAGAACTCGTGGTAGACGTCGACCAGGATGATTAGATCCATCTGCCCAGCCGGGAGCTTGGGATCAGTTGCGCCGCCGAGCACTGTTTCGACATTCAGTATGCTTGCTTTGGCGGCATTGCTGCGCAGGAGTTCCAGCATCTCGGGTTGCAGATCGTTGGCGTAGACCTTGCCGGCAGGTCCCACGCGCTTTGCCATGCGCAGCGACACGTAGCCAGAGCCGGCTCCAACTTCGGCCACCGTCATCCCCGGTTTCAATCCAATTGCATTCAACGCGCCCTCGACGTTCTCTTCGGTCTCGCGCTCCGGCCGCTCCAGCCAGTCCGCGCCGCTGAAGCCCATGACGTTTGCAATGCGGCGGCCAGTGATTGGATGCGTCGACTGGAAGGCGGGCGCGAGCGCCGCCGTGGCAGCCGCTATCGCTAGGATCGTTATCACCCCGGCACTCGCGCGCTGCCTAAGTTGCCTTCTGGTTGGATTCCCGCTAGATTGTGGTTTGATCATGCTCAAGCGCCCGACGCTGCTTTCATTATGCCTCTTGTCATTCGCGGCGATTGGCGGTCTCTCTTTGGCGGGCTGCCGG
>CAZDGT010000240.1:0-3251 GCA_964504905.1 uncultured Bordetella sp.
AACCTGCTGGAACCACCACCCCGCGAAGGGCATGATTGACCCGCAGAATCGGAACGCGTTCGCCATTCAAGTATGCGCGCCAGCCCTTGTCCCACAGGTCAGCCAGCACGACCAGCCCCGGCGTTTGCATCTTTACGGCCAAGGAGACACGCGATGGGGCTTCGTTGGTGATTTGCGCACTGCCCAGGCACAAGCCGGAAAGCTCAACCGGCCGCTCGACGTAGGCAACTTCGCGCGCATCAAAATCCGGCCGGGCAAGTTTTTGAAGTCGCTCTTTGTCTTCCGCCACCGTCTCCACGCGATGCGGAACATACGCGCGGGGCAGGGCGCGACGATTCACCATCACCCAGTAATCAGGACTCCGGAAAGCCGGGTGCGCTTCATCAGGCGATGGTCCATGGAAAATGAGATACCGCACGTTGAGCATGTCGAGCACCGGCGACAGTCGGAGATCTTCCTGGGGGCTGCTCAAGGTCTGCGGAATCATTTGTTGCACCATCGCGTAAGGATAGGACTTGGAAAGGGCATTGGTGGTGAGCATGAGCAGATCCATCAATCGCGCCGGGTCCACTGCGTCGTAGCCGCGGATGTCGCTCAAATGATGGGTCAGTCCCAGGAGCGCCGGAAAACAGCCGTAACCCATGATTCGCCCCGGCGCCGATCTCGCGACCTGTTCGAGCGCCGGAATCCGCCGATAGTAATTCTCCGGTGGAGACTGTGTGGCACGCCCCAGACCAAACCACATCAAATCGGCGATCAACAGCAATCCCAACAACGGAAAACTCCACCTGGGCACCCGCTTGCGGGACATCAGATACCCCCACGCCGCCAGCACTGCGGCGCAGCGCAACGCTTCGATCAAGTACATACGCGCGTACCACGCCTGCACCTGCTTGACCCCCGGCAAATCCTGAAGCCATCCGAACACCTGTCCTTGCAGCACCGCCATCGGCAGTTGTGTTTCAATCGTCTCAGGCAGCATAAGCGTCCGCGTGGCACACCATGCCAGCAATGCCGTGAGCAAACTGATCGGCAGCAAAAACCAGCGGCTCCATTGAACCTTATCGCGCCACAGCGCATCCAATCCGGTGACCGCCAGCGCCAGGAGGGAAAACGCTGTCGCAAACACGAATCGATTATGAGACATCAGATTCATGCCGGGCAGACGCAAAACATTCACCAGCCCGGGGATGTTCAAACACCAGCTCAAGGCCAGGAATGCCAGCCCCAACCAGAAGAAATTGAGTGAGCGATGACGCCGACTGCACCACGCCAGCGGGGCCAGGAAGAGCGGGACCAGCAGTCCCGTGTAAGCGGCCGCAGAACTTTCCGCCAGATTCCCCTGCCCTTTGGGAAAAGTCGGAAAACTGCCGGGTTCCGTTGTCCCATACATTGTTGGCAGCGCAACCTGTGGCAGGACCGCCATTCCCACTGGCGGCCGTTCTTCAGTTCCCGCGCTGCGCCGCCCGGTTCGGGCGCCGGTTTGCGCATATTCCAGCAGCGGCATGATATAAGGGGCAGCCAGCAGGAACCCAAGACTCCAACCGATCGCGAGCTGCGCCGCAGCGCCAGAAAGCCGTCCCACCCCCAGCTTTCTTCGCTGCCACGCATCTCCCAGGCACCAGAGCGAATAGAAGCCCGAAGTCAAAAGGACCTGTCCAGCCACGTCGAGCTGGCCGCTGAGAAGAACGACGCCGGTCACGGCACTCAGCGCGACCACGGCATGGGGACCGACGCCTCGTACCGTACGATTGACCGCCACCAGCAGCCAGGGAAGCCAGAGCACCGGAACGCTGGCGTAGTATTCCTGCCAAAGAACAAAAAATGCCGTGACTGGATAAAGCCAGCCAGCAATGGCCGCGGGCCAGAACGCCACCCGCAGCACCCGGCGACAGAAGTAATACGCGCCAAGACCGGCCACAATCGCCTTAAGCATTGCAATCCATGGCAACACCTTCGGCGAAGGGATCAGTGCTCCCAGTAAAACGAACGGAGAATACTTCGGCAACACGTCGGGCGCTCCCCCGAATTGGTACGGGTTCCACAGCGGAAACCTCCCGGCGCGCAGTTCCGAACCGAGATACATCCGGTTCGGCTCAGCGTTAAATACCAGATCGACGAATTGAAGATTGTGCGGGTAAGGCGGCGGGTTTTGCGGGTCGATGGGATCGTAGATTGTCGGATACGAAAGGATGTCCAGCGGCAGGAGCAGCTTCTTTCCGATGAGCGATGGACCGTAAAGGATCGCCTGGCCGAACAGAATGCCCGCCAGCACAATCAACACCCGCACCCGGCGGTTGCGTGGAGTTTGGCCAAGGAAATTCACACGGCCTTAAGATGTTTCTCGTACACCGGAAGCACGCCCTGGTTAAACCAATCGCGCATCCGTCGGATTCCATCGGCTACGGAATGGCGCGGCGCCCAACCCAATTCCGCGCGGATCTTCCGGTTATCGCTTACCCAGACATTCGCGTCCCACTTTCGATTCGGCATGGTGTTCCAAATCGGCTCGGCCTCGATGTTCATCACTTCCTTTGCCGTCGCCACCAGCTCGCGCAGAGTGGTCTGCACTCCGGATCCGACGTTATAAACGGCACCCGGATCTGAAAGCTGATGACGCGCCGCAGCGAGGTAAGCGTCCACCACATCGTCCACATACACGAAATCGCGCGCCACGTCCGGGTCGGCCAACGCCGGCAGCCTCCCCTGCCGCCCGTGCAAAATCAGGGTCGGCAGCAAACGCCCCGGCTCTTCGAACGGCCCGAAAGCCGAATACAACCGCAGCGTGGGAAGTCGCACTTTATGCGCCCGCGCCGTTTGCCGACAAAACATGGTCGCCGCGGCTTTGGTCACCGCATAATCGCTGTTCGGCTCGAGCGCGTCGGTTTCCGCGGGCGCGTGATCCTTGAATCCGTACTCCGATGAAGACCCCGTGTTCACGAACGCATCAAAGCCCGTCTTCAAACAAGCTGAAACCAGACACATGGTTCCCTCAACATTGGTCCGCACCATTTGCTGCCAATCTGTCTCCCACGAATACGCCCCGTGAACCGCGAGGTGAAAAATCCATTCCGGCCGAATCTGCCCGACCATCTTTGCCACCTGCTCCGCATCGTGCAGCAGAACTTCATGCAGACGCACGTCCTTTTGAATTTCCGCGATCCGCCACACCTTGTGGCCCGGGCGAACCAGCAGATGCGCTTCATGCCCATCGTGCAGCAATCGCCGGGCAAGATTGGCGCCCACAAATC
>CAZDGT010000241.1:0-4110 GCA_964504905.1 uncultured Bordetella sp.
GGAAAATTCACCGACTGGTTCGCGCCTTACGAAGCGCATGTGTACCGGTTCAAATTGAAATAGACCAAGATGTATTACCGAAGGTTTGGCCGCACGGAGCTGATGCTGCCCGTCATTTCCTGTGGCGGGATGCGTTATCAATACAAGTGGCAGGACGTGGAGCCCGGGGAGATTCCACCCGACAACCAGGAGAATCTGGAAGCGTGCATCCGGCGCTCGCTGGCACTGGGGATAAATCACATTGAGACAGCGCGCGGCTACGGCACCTCGGAAATGCAGTTGGGCCGCCTATTGCCCACGCTGCCCCGCGACAAGATGATCGTGCAGACCAAGGTTGCGCCCAAGGAAAGCGCCGAGGAATTCCTCCGCACGTTCAACACCTCGATGAAATATCTGGGGCTCGATTACGTGGATTTGCTGTCGCTGCATGGTGTGAACAACCGGCAGCTCATGGATTACTCCCTGCGCAAAGGCGGCTGCGTGGAAGCAGCCCGAAAACTCCAGCGCGAGGGTCGCGCGCGGCACATTGGTTTTTCAACCCATGCCACCACTGATGTGATTCTGGAGGGCATCACCAGCAACGAGTTCGACTACGTGAATCTACACTGGTACTTCGTCAATGACCTGAACTGGCGCGCCATTGAAGCCGCGCGCGAGCGCGACATGGGCGTGTTCATCATCAGCCCGAATGACAAAGGCGGGAAACTCTATGAACCACCGAAGAAACTCGTGGAGTTATGCGCGCCACTGAGCCCAATGCAATTCAACGACCTTTATTGTCTCGCTCGCGAACAGGTGCACACGTTGAGTTGCGGCGTGGCGCGGCCGACGGATTTTGACGAACACATCCGGGCGCTCGAATATTACGATCGCATCCCGGAGACCATCGCCCCGATCGAACAACGGCTGCGGCACGAGATGCGGCGAGTGCTGGGCTCCGACTGGTGCGAGCGCTGGTTCGAGGGCCTGCCGGAATACGTGGACGTGCCGGGCGAAGTCAATGTGCTGGAAATTCTCCGGCTATGGACCTACGCGAAATCACTCGACCTCGTCGCCTGGGGCAAGATGCGCTACAACCTGCTGGGCCAGGCCGATCACTGGTTTCCCGGGCAGAACGCCGCAACGCTCGCCGAGCGAAAGTTGCGGGACAGCCTGCAGCGCAGTCCGTTCGCGGCGCGGATTCCCGCAATCCTGCGGGAGGCACACGAGCTTTTGTTTGAAGCGCCCGTGAAGCGACTGAGCGAAAGTTGAACCGCCGCCCAACGCGGATCGCTACTTCTTCTTTTCGTCCTTCTTCTTGTCGGCGGCGGAATTGGTCTTCGAACTGTCGGACGCGGTGGCTTCGACCGGAGCGGTGGTGTTGAGCTGCGCCAGAAGTTTTTCGGTCACGTCATTGTCACCATTGTTGAAGATGACCACCGGCGTGCCGTTGACGCTTTCCGCCGCGGTATCCAGGATGAGCGAATAGCCGGCCGACCGCACCATCCCGTTGAGCGCGTTTCGAATCTCATCCACAAGACTGTCACGCATGCGCCTCTTTTGTTCATCGAGGGTCACGCGCGCCTGCCGCTCGTACTGCTGGATGGTCTCCTCGGTGTCCTTGATCTGCTTCAGTTTGTCTTCGGCCGACTTCTTGCGCTTGTCGCGCTCGTCGGGTGAGAGCGCCTGGTTATTGGCGTCGCTGAGGAACGTTTGATATTCCTCCTTCGCCTTTTTCCAGTCTTCGAGCATGCTCTTGTGCTCCTTCTCCATGTCGGCCGCTCGGTCCTTGAGCGCCGCGTCCGCCTTCTTCGTCTTCCAATAGCCATCAAACACCTTGCGCAGGTCGACGGTGCCAATGCGGGCTTGCGCGAATGCCGAACCGCTCAAAACGGTCACGAGCAGCAATGCTGGAACTATTCCGCGTAACAAATTTTTCATGTTGTGAAAGCCAATCAAAATCAGGGCTCGCCGCCAATCTAAAACTGCGCCGGCCACGCCCGGTTCATCGAAGTAGAGACAACCTCCGTTGCTGGATGTTCATTGTTTCAGCCTAGAATGGCCGTTCCCAGCCGACGCCAAACTGGAACTGGCCGCCGGTACTCTGGAATTGGTCAGCCTTGATCGGGATGCCGTAATCAAGGCGGATGGGACCGATGGGCAGGTTCAGGCGCAGGCCAAGACCCCAGTTGGAGTCGAAGACGCCCGGGCTCAGGCTGTAGGGGTTCTGTCCCACGCCGCCCATGTCGAAAAAGACGGCGAACCGCACGCCAACTCCATGGTCCTTCTCGAAGATCGGAATGCTGTATTCGGCCGAGGCAAACCAGAATGTATCGCCGCCGGTCGGTTCCGAGTAATACAGGTACGAGGTCGGCGGCACGAGCTGCCGCGGGCTGACATTGCGATACTTGAAGCCCCGCAAGTCATAGAGACCGCCAAGGTAATACGCGGAATAAAACGGCACGTCCGCAGTCCCGTTGAAGGCCTGCGCCACACCGGCCCGGCCGCCGATTTCCAGCACGTGGCCCGGCGCCAGTCCTTTGAAATACCAGGCCGAGTGCAGTTCGATCTTGTAGAAGCTCGCGTCGCCGCCGAGCGGACCGCCGGTCATCGCCGCCGTCAACTCAGTGCGCTGGCCTTTGTTCGGGAGCTGCGTGCTGTTGCGAGTGTCATAAGCCAGCGAGGTGCCGAGAGTCGAAAGCAGGTGATTGCCGACCTGCTGCATGATCGCCGGCGGAACGTTCCCTGGGATGCCGAAGAGGGTGTTGGGATGCGCATCGCTGGTGAGCTGGATGCCGATGTTTTCGAGCGTATAGTTGAGACCGCCCCGCAGGAAGTCGCTGCCCAACGCCCGCGTCACTCCCACCTTGCCCCCGCCCTGACTTTCCGTGTAGAGATTGTTCGGGCTCAGGTAAGCCAGGTCGCGGTAATACAAATTGACGCCCAATTGCAGCTTTCGCCCAAGGAACCACGGCTCCAAGAACGAGATTTCATAATCCTGCTGCTCGGTGCCGATGGCGACGCGCAGCCGCAATTTCTGGCCACCGCCACGGAACCAGGGCGGCTGGAAGGGATGCATGATGTCAAAGTTCCCTTCATTGTATTCCGCCATGCCGACCAGCGAATCCACGGAACTGAACCCGGCACCCAGGGAAACGTGACCCGTCTGTTTCTCGTCCACATTGACGAGTAAATTCTTGCGGCCCGCAATGGGCGGCTCCGTCGGTTCTGGCCGCGTGTCCACATGATCGAAGAAACCCAGGCCTTCGAGACGTTGCTGGCTGAGCTTCACGCGCACCATGTCAAACACCTCGCCGGGCGAGACCGCGAGTTCGCGGCGGATGACCTTGTCGCGCGTGGTGGTGTTGCCCCGGATTTCGATCTTCTCGATGAACGATTTCTGCCCCTCATCGATCTGAAACTCCAGATCCATCGTGCCGCTTTCCGTATTGGGAATGCGCAGCACGCGCAGGTTGCGCGACTGGGTGGTGACATCAATGTACCCCTTCGCGCCATAATAGTCCTCCACCTGCTCCGTATCCGTCTGCAGTCCCTTGGGCGTGAAAATATCACCCACGTCCATCTGCAAGCCGTGGGGGCCGAGCTTCGCCTTGGCGCGTTTGGCGG
Organism: uncultured Bordetella sp.; assembly: GCA_964504905.1. GTDB lineage: Bacteria > Acidobacteriota > Terriglobia > Bryobacterales > Bryobacteraceae > Palsa-187. The sequence continues at coordinate 3,607 of CAZDGT010000241.1, forward strand.
TGTGCAGGATGCGCATGCCATTGGCGATGTCATTGGTCGTGAAAAGTTTGTTGCCGGTGAACTTGACCGATCCCACCCGGTAACGGCTGCCCTCGTAGATGACGAACTTGATGATCATCGTCTTGGGCGTGGGATTCACAAACTGGACGTCGCGAATTTCGAAATCGATGTAGCCCCGTTCGCGGTAATACTCGATCAGTTTCTCCTTGTCCTCCTGAAGCTGGTCATCCTTGAGATATCCGCTGCCGGTGATCCAGGAGAACATCCAGTGCGCGCGCGTCTTGATCACCTTGCGCAATTTCTTTTGCGGCACCGCCTTGGCCCCCACGAAGTCCACCTCCAATATCTTCACCTTGGGCGTCTCAACAATCTCAAACGTCGCCGTCCCCCGCCCTGCATTTTCGTCGATGGTGAGGACATATTTCACCTCCGTGCGCGGGTAACCCTTCTTCTGATACATCTTCTGGATTTCCTGGCTGTCCGTGAAAAGCTTCCGTTCATCGA
>CAZDGT010000242.1:0-4450 GCA_964504905.1 uncultured Bordetella sp.
CAGAAAGGCCCGGCTGCGGGAGCTTCCTTCGGTCAAGGTTGGTCGGGCGTTGCGGTTCGATGTCCAAGCGCTGGAGCGCTACGTCGAACAGCACACCATCGCAGCCCTTGATTGAAAGGAGTTCGCGAGTGTCTATTCATAAGAATGCAGAAGGAGTATACAAAATCCGTTGGAGAGAAGGAGGCCACAATCGAAGCCTCCTGGTTCATGGTTCTCACGAGTTGGCCAAGAAGATCGAGCGCAAGAAGTTGTCGGCTCGGGACGAGAACCGGCATCTGGACGTCAAGAAGGAGATCAATTTCCGGATGTCGGCCTTGATTGATCGCTACGAGCAGCAGTACGGCTTGAGGAAGAAGTCCTGGAGCCGGGAGAAGAGCGTGCTCGAAGGAGTGCGGAGCGAGTTGGGCAATCTTTTCGTTCGCGAAGTGGACGGGACAGCGATCCATGGCTGGTACCAGAAGCTGACCGACGAGAAGGGCCTGGCAGCGAACACGGCCGTGCGCCACTTTACCGTCGTGCACCACATGATGGAGAAGGCGGCGACCATCTGGTCGCGGGAGACCGGCATTGACCGGAATCCGGCGGATCAGGTGGAGGTGAAGCGACCCGATGACCAGCGGGATCGCTACTTATCGGCGGAAGAGATTGTGCGATTCAAGGGGAGCCTGGACGAGAAGATGTACCGGAAGGAGCATCGGACGATCAATGAGACGTTTTTTCGTTTGCGATTGATCGTGCTGATAGCTCTGACGACTGGCATGCGAATCGCGGAAATCTTTGCCTTGGCGTGGAGTGATCTGCTTCACGGCGAGGGGTTAATCGCGGTTCGGTCGAAGTTGAAGGGCGGCAAGGTACGGTATGTGCCGATGCCGCCGGAGTTGGCCACTGAGTTCCGCGGGTACCCGGCAGTTCTGGGGGAACCGCGGATTTTCCCGCCGCCACCGGGAGCGAAGGGCGAACGACAGAGGGTGGAGAAGAGCTTCGAGACCATTCTGAAGATGGCCGGCATTGCGGAGTTCCGTTTTCACGATCTACGCCACTATGCCGAGTTCCGGACTATGCCGAGTAAACTCGCCGGCCCCCTGATTTACGGCTGCTTCAGCAGACAAGACTCGGCATAGTCCGCGCCGCCGCCAGCCATGGATGCTGGTCGGATGGAAACTCCATTCGACTACTTTTTTGATGACCGCACCAACCCGCGAACGATTGAGGCAGTGAAAGGCGGACCGTTGGCGTCGGCGCTGGAAGCCTATGCCCGGCGCTTGCACGAGGACGGCTACGCAACCCATTCGGGTTTTGTGCAGCTACGATTACTGGGCTGTTTCAACCGTTGGCTGGACCACAAAGGGCTGACCAGCGACGATGTGGATGCGGCCGCCATCGAGCGGTACCTTCGTGGCCGGGCACAAAGCCGGAAACTACGCAGAGGCGATTCTGCCGCGCTGTTTCGGCTGTTGACCATGCTCCGGCCCGAGGGATCCGGTGTGGCCGCTCCACCCCCGACACCGGTTGAGGCCGCGCTGGGGCACTTCCAGCACTACCTGCGGCAGGAACGCAGTTTGTCCGCGGCGACGGTGATCAACTACACGCCTGTTGCACGATCCTTCCTGTCAGAACGTTTTCCCAAGGGAGCCTTACACTTTCAACAGATCACCGCGGCCGACATCACCGCGTTCGTGCAGCGGCAGGCTACCTTGGTCACATCCAAACGCGCGCCGTTGGTGGTGACTGCATTGCGGTCCTTTCTCCGCTACTTGTTCGTTCGCGGCATCGTGGCCGTCGACTTGGCGACGTGCGTGCCCACCATCGCCACATGGTCGCTCTCCAACGTGCCAAGATTCCTTGCCAGAGAACAGATCCAGAAGATCTTGGCCTCGTGTGACAGAGAAACCGGCGTTGGCAAACGAGACTACGCCCTTTTGCTTCTGCTGGCGCGTCTTGGCCTGCGAGCCGGCGAAGTGGTTGCCCTCACGTTGGACGACTTGGATTGGGAAGCCGGGCTGGTCACGGTGCGCGGCAAAGGAAAGCGGGTTGCACAGATGCCATTGCCATCCGAAGTGGGAGCCGCCATTGCTGACTATCTCTCGACCGGGAGGCCCCAGTGTTCCGGTCGGCGCGTGTTCATTCGCGGGAAGGCGCCGCTAACCGGCTTCGCCAACTCGGTTGCCATATGCTCGCTGGTGGATAGGGCGCTGGAGAGGGCGGGCGTGGAGTCGGAATATCGAGGTTCCCACGTGTTCCGCCACAGCCTGGCTACTGGGATGCTCAACCAAGGCGCGTCCTTGGATGAGATCGGCGATTTGTTGCGGCATCGACGTCCGGACACCACTCGAATCTACGCCAAAGTGGATTTGGTATCGCTTCGTTCGATCGCGCTTCCATGGCCAGGAGGCAGCCGATGAAGCCTTTGCGACAAGCCATCGACGATTACATCGCGCTCCGGCACAGCTTGGGATTCAAGCTGCGGCGTATGGCTGAGGGTCTTCGGGAGTTTGCTATATTCCTGGAGCAAAAGGCAGCACCGTACGTAACCACGGAACTGGCTATGAAATGGGCGATGCTGCCTACGCATCACCAGCCCAGTGATTGGGCGCAACGACTCAGTTTTGTCCGCGTATTTGCCCGCCATTGGCACGCTACAGACCCACGCACGGAGATTCCCCCGCAAGGGTTACTCCCGTTTCGGCCGCAACGAGCCCGACCTTATCTGTATTCGGAACAGGAGATTCAAAAGCTGTTGGCCGCAGCCCTGAAGCTATCGCCCAACCAAGGCTTACGGCCTCGGACATACCACTGCCTGTTCGGACTGTTGGCAGTCGCAGGATTGCGTATCAGCGAGGTGCTCAATCTGGAGCGGCCAGATGTGGACCTCTGCGACGGCATCCTCACCATCCGGCAAACGAAATTCGGCAAGACCCGCTTGGTTCCACTCCATACTTCCACTCGGGACGTCATGGCCGATTACGCCCTGCGCCGCGACCGGTTTCTGCGCAGCCCATCGTCTCCCTGTTTCTTTCTCAATGATCACGGCCGCCGCCTGGAGGGTTCCGCAGTGCGCCGAACGTTCTACGATCTGTCCCGGCAGACTGGCCTGCGCGGGCCGGAGGATCACAAGGGTCCGCGGCTGCACGATTTTCGGCACCGATTTGCCGTCCGCACACTGGTGCAGTGGTATCGGTCCAACGAGGATATCGAGCGGCGCCTGCCGGTGCTGTCGACCTTCCTGGGGCACGGGCATGTGGCAGATACCTACTGGTACCTTTCCGTGGAACCGGAACTGATGGGGCTTGCTACCCGCCGCCTGGAACTCAGATGGGGGCTCACGCATGAAGAATGAGAACGGCTTCCCCGGCTTGCTGGAGCGTTTCTTCACGCAACGGTTGATCGCTCAGCGCCGGGTCAGTTCCCATACGATCGCTTCTTACCGAGACACGTTTCGCCTGTTGTTGCAGTTTGTCGAGAAGCGATTACATAAGCCTCCTTCCAGGCTGGCTCTGACTGATCTGGACCCTTCCGTGATTGGCGCATTCCTGGACGAATTAGAAAAAGGCCGAGGCAACGGTGCGCGAAGCCGCAATCTGCGACTGACTGCGGTCCGGTCCTTCTACCGGTACGCTGCGTATGAGGAGCCCACCCAATCCGGCCTAATCCAACGCATCCTGGCGATGCCGGCGAAGCGTTACGAGAAGAAGCTGATTGGATTCTTGACCCGGCCCGAAATTGAAGCCCTTCTGGCTTCGCCCGACCTCAGCACCTGGGTCGGTCGCAGGGATCGTGCCTTCTTGCTGGTTGCCGTACAGACCGGTTTGCGGCTTTCCGAGATGACCGGCCTGCGCACTCCGGATGTCGTGTTGGGAACCGGCGCCCATGTGCGCTGCATGGGCAAAGGGAGAAAAGAGCGATGTACTCCGCTGGCCAAGCAGGCCATCGACAGCCTCAAACTATGGCTACGTGAACCGCGGCGAGGCACTGGTGACATTCTGTTCCCGAGCGCAAGGGGCGCTCGGCTCAGCGCGGACGGAGTGCAGTTTCTGTTGGCCAAGCACGTCGCTGCCGCGCGACAGAAGTGCCCTTCTCTTAAGAACAAACGGGTGACACCGCATGTGCTTCGCCACTCGGCTGCGATGGAACTTCTGCAAGCCGGCGTCGACCGTTCCGTGATCGCACTCTGGCTCGGACACGAATCCATCGAGACGACCCAGATTTACCTGGACGCCGATCTCGCGCTAAAGGAAAAAGCCCTCGCCAAGACAACTCCCTTGGCAAAGGGCAAGGACCCTGGTCGGTATCGGCCTGGCGACAAGTTGCTGGCCTTCCTCAAGAGCCTGTAAGGGTCCAGACTATGCCGAGTCCGAAAAACGAATTACGCTCCGGCAAACCCGTCATTCCGGGCTGTCGTTGCATCGGTTGAGATTTACTCGGCATAGTCCGGAACTCGGCATAGTGGCGC
>CAZDGT010000243.1:0-5169 GCA_964504905.1 uncultured Bordetella sp.
GTGAAGGCTGCGCGAGAGGCAACATGGTAACATCCCAACCCGACGCCACCGGCCATTTCGGACCCTACGGCGGCCGCTTCGTCCCCGAAGTGCTGATGGCGCCGCTCGAAGAACTCGAACACGCCTACCACAAGGCTGCGGCCGACCCGTCGTTTCAAGCCGAACTGGCCGACCTGCTGCGCAATTACGCCGGCCGCCCCACGCCGCTCTACTACGCCAAGCGCCTGAGCGAAACGCTGGGCGGCGCGAAGATCTATCTCAAACGCGAGGACTTGCTTCACACAGGCGCGCACAAGATCAACAACTGCCTTGGGCAAGCGCTGCTCGCCCGCCGCATGGGCAAGAAGCGCATCATCGCGGAGACTGGCGCGGGACAGCATGGCGTGGCCACCGCGACCGTTTGTGCGCTATTTGGACTTGAGTGCATTGTCTACATGGGCGTCGAGGACATGCGCCGCCAGCAGCTAAACGTCTTCCGAATGCGCCTCCTAGGAGCGAAAGTGGTCGGCGTCGCCAACGGCAGCCAAACGCTGAAGGACGCCATCAGCGAAGCCATGCGCGATTGGGTGACGAACGTCCACGACACTTATTACCTGTTGGGTTCCGCGCTCGGAGCGCACCCGTATCCGGTGATGGTCCGCGATTTTCATCGTGTGATCGGCATTGAAGCGCGCGCAGAGATTCTTAAGCGCGAAGGCCGCTTACCCGATGCCGCGTTCGCCTGCGTCGGCGGAGGCAGCAACGCCATCGGCCTGTTCCATGCGTTCATCGGCGACGAGAATGTGAAATTAATTGGTGTCGAGGCTGGTGGCCGAAGCGCGGAACTCGGCCAACACGCAGCACGTTTTTCCGGCGGATCGCCTGGAGTTCTCCACGGCACACTCAGCTACCTGCTGCAGGATGCCGACGGACAGGTCGCGCTCACACATTCGGTTTCGGCGGGTCTGGACTATCCGACCGTCGGTCCCGAACACGCCTGGCTGCACGAACGGCACCGCGCCGAATATACCTCGGTGAGCGATGACGAAGCATTGGGGGGAGCATTAAAACTCGCGCGCACCGAAGGCATCATTCCAGCCCTCGAATCCGCGCACGCCATCGCCGAAGTTCTAAAGCGGGCTCCCGCGGCGAAAGGTCAAGTCTATATCGTGAATCTCTCCGGCCGTGGCGACAAAGACACCGACATCTACCGCGAAAATCTGCCCGAGCTTGATCGGGACTAACTCCGATGCCGACACGAATTGAGACGCTGTTCGCTGGACTCAAGTCCCAGCGCCGTGCGGCACTGATCGCCTATGTCACCGCCGGCGATCCCACACCGCAGCGTACGCCGCAAATTGTCGCAGCGCTCGAACGCGGTGGCGTGGATCTGATGGAACTGGGCGTTCCGTTTTCCGATCCCATCGCCGACGGTCCCGTGATCCAGGCCGGATCGGAACGCGCCCTCAAAGGGGGCACCACGCTGCCCAAGGTTCTCGAGATCGCGCGCACGATCCGTGAGACCTCGCAGATCCCGCTGCTCCTCTTCACGTACCTAAACCCCGCCATGCGCTACGGCTTCGAAAAATTGGCTCGCGACGCCAAGGCTGCCGGCGTAGACGGCTGCCTGCTCACGGATCTCAGCGTTGAAGAGGCCGAGCCTTATGTGAAATCCATGCGTGCGGCGGGGCTTGATACCGTGTTCCTGGCGGCGCCCACTAGCACAGCCGAACGGCTCAAGCTCGTGGCACAATATTCCACGGGATTCGTTTATTTGGTGTCTCGTACTGGCGTAACTGGCGTTCGAGCTTCTCTGTCCGATTCATTGAGACCACTGATCGCATCGATGCGTGCCGCCACGCCGCTTCCGCTAGCGGCCGGCTTCGGGATCTCGACTCCGGCGCAAGCTGGCGCCGTGGCGAAAATGGCAGACGGCGTCGTCGTTGGAAGCGCGTTTGTTCGCCTGCTCGAAGGTCACGCGAGCGACACCCAGATAGAGCAGTTCGCCCGTTCGCTGCGCGAAGGCATGGATAAATGACACAGGCGGAAGCGGAATGGTTGCTTGCCGAATGCCGGCGCAAGATCGACGCGATAGACGTTGAACTGCGTGATCTCTTGAACCGCCGTGCTGGGATTGTCGGCGACGTCGTTCGCGCCAAAGAAGCCCTCGGCATGCCCGTTTACGAAGCTGCCCGCGAAGAAGAAGTGCTGCGCAAAGTGATCACCGACAATTCCGGGCCGCTGAGTGATCAGGCGTTCCGGCAAATCTTCGAAAGCATCATGCGCGAGATGCGGATGATCCAGCAGGTCTATCTTGATCAGCGCCAAGGAAAACCGGAGTGAGCGGAGAATGGCGAGTCGTTACCATTGCGGGAGTAGGCTTGATCGGCGGATCCTTCGCTCTCGCACTTCGCCAGGCCGGGTTTCAGGGCAAGATCATCGGGGTTAGCTCTCCCGCTACCACGGAGGCCGCGCTCGAACGCCGGGTCATCGACGAAGGGCTGCCGCTCGCCGAAGCCGCGACGCAGTCCGATGTGGTCTATCTAGCCCAGCCCATCGAAAAAATTCTGGAGACCCTCAACGCCGTCGATAGCGCCGTCCGACCGGGCACTCTCATCACGGACGCCGGCAGCACCAAGCAGGCTATCGTCGAGCGTGCGGCGCAAACCATCCGTCGCGGGCGTTTCGTCGGGGGGCACCCCATGGCCGGCAAGGAAGCCCGTGGAGTGCAAGCCGCCGACGCTAACCTGTTTCGCACCCGTCCCTATGTGCTTACTGCGTCTGATCCGCTACTCGAACAATGGATCGCGAAGATTGGGGCGCGTTTGGTCAAACTCGAAGCAGCCGAGCACGACCGCCTGGTCGCGCTCGTTTCCCACTTGCCGCAACTGCTATCGACGGCGCTCGCCTCGCTGATCGCGGATAGTCCCGAGGCGGCCCGCGTCGCCGGGCCCGCGGCTGCGGATCTAACCCGTCTCGCCCTCAGCCCCTACGACATTTGGCGCGATATCTTCGCTACCAATACGGAGGAGATTGACCGCGTGCTAGCCGATGCTATCGCGCGGCTCCAGACCTTACGCGAGAACCTGCTCTCGCAACCGGACATGCAAGCGGCATTCGCCCGTGCCGCTCAGGCAGCGTCGCAATTGCGGCGGTCCTGATATGCTGGGAGTGCAAAGGAGTGACAAAATGGACGACGATAGCAAAATGTCTTTTTTCTTTTTAGGGCTGGGACTGGGGGCCGCCTTGGGAGTTTTGTTCGCTCCGAAATCCGGAACCGAAACCCGCGAATTCCTCATGTCTAAGGCCAACGAGGGCGCGGATCTTGCCAAGCGCCGGGCGCAGGAATTACGTGACCAGGCCGCGGAAACCGTTGAGCGCGGCAAGTCCACCGTGCAGCGCCATAAAGAAAGCCTCTCGGCTGCCGTCGATGCCGGACGCCAGGCCTATCGCGAGACCGTGAGCCAGCCGTTACCAGAGTAGTGCTCCCAGAGTGCGCTGAGACCATATGGACCAACAGACTCTGCTAACCGTGATGACTGCGTTCGTCATTATCGCGGCCATCGCCTTGATCATTCAGGCCGCGATGCTGGCGGGTATTTATAAGGCGTCGCGCGGATTGCAGGAAAATGTCCAGCGTGTTCTGCCTAAAGTGGAAACGGTATTGGACACCTCGCGGCAGACCATCGAGGATAGCCGCAAGCAGATCGCCGATATCACTTCCAAGACGAGTGAAATTCTGGAAACCACTCGTAAGCAGATGTACCGCGTCGACGAGTTCCTGGATGACGCCGCCGCGCGTGCGCGAGTGCAAATGGATCGTGCCGAGATGGTGCTCGACGACGCCATGGTCCGCACGCAGCGCACCGTGGCTTTGGTGGAGGGTGGAGTCCTCAAGCCCATCATGCAGGTTCGCGGCGTCGCTGCGGGTTTGAAGACAGCGCTCAACATGCTGATGCGTGGACGGCCCAACCCCGAAGACGCCCACTCCGACGAAGAGATGTTTATCTAGATCCCACCGAATCCACTAGGATAGCTGTGGGAGGGCCGCAGCTTGTTCGAATCGCTGAACCACTGGCAGGAAGCCTGGAGAGACCTGCAACACGTCGGCATTGCCTATGCTTTGACTGCCTTGATCGGCTGGGACCGAGAGCAAGAAGCGCATAGCGCTGGACTCCGCACCTTTCCCATCGTGGGCATGGCCAGTTGCGGCTACTTGATGGTTCTGGGCAGTCAACCCGATATCGCCGCTCAATCCCGTGTGTTGCAAGGCTTGATCACGGGCATCGGTTTCGTGGGAGGCGGGGCCATCCTGAAAGAGGGCGCGACGGTCAGAGGCACCGCGACCGCCGCCAGCATCTGGAACGCGGGTGTGATCGGAGCAGCCGTTGCCATGGGTCACTATGAAATTGCGATTCTCCTTTCTTTGCTTAACCTGCTGACGTTGCGCGCACTGCTTCCGCTGAAGTTATGGCTAGATCGCAAGAGCCCAGGGGCAGACCAGCACTAAGGACCTGCGCGTGCATAGGACTATGCGGCAGCATGTCCCCAATGTCCGACCCAAACAGAAAATCTTTGGTTTGCGATGTGAGATTCTCCGCGGATGGGCGAAGTCGCTGCGCCATACCACTCAGGTGGATTTTGACATTCAGGGAGGGATTAAGAATGCGCGCAATTACAATTGTGATCTTTGGTCTGGCTTCTTCATGGGCTGGCTTGGCACAGGATAAGAAGAACGAGCCGATCCCGTATACGGCTTCGTTGTCAGGGCAAGAGATGTTCAAGACTTGGTGCGCCAGTTGCCACGGCACTGATGCCAAGGGCAACGGCCCGGCGGCGTCCTCCCTCAAAAAGACACCAACGAATCTGACGCTCCTAGCCAAACAAAGTGGAGGCAAATTCCCTACTCAACGGGTACGCGACTATATCGACGGGACAGGTCAAGCGAGTCCGGCGGCCCACGGCTCGCGGGAAATGCCTGTTTGGGGGGACGCCTTTAAACAAATCAGCGCCTCACCGACGGCGATTACCTATCGCGTCACTACGCTGACTACGTATATTGAGAGTCTGCAGGGGAAATAAACGCTAGAGTGGCGCCTTGCCTAGGTCGTGCGCGAATTCCTCTCCCAGTCCGTTGAATCCTTCCTGGATCTCGCGAGCGCGTTGGAGAGCGGCCTGCGCGTGCGGCAG
>CAZDGT010000244.1:0-2969 GCA_964504905.1 uncultured Bordetella sp.
AACAAGGAGGCACTCTGGTTGAACGGCCAGTTGTTGCGCACGGTGGAGACGAACTGCGACCAGCGGTCGTGGAACATGCCGATACCGCCGCGCAGCACGGTCAGGTTGTCCTTCGTCAGAGCATACGAGAAGCCGACGCGCGGCGCAAACGTGTTCCAAACCGAGTTCGTCATCGCCTTGCCGAACGGAGCGTTGGGCGTACCGGCCAGGACGATGCCGTTGTCGAAGTTCTCGGTTCCGCTTACGATTTGGCCGTTGGGCAGCACCTGGGCGGCGCGAGACCGATCGAAGCGGGATGGCTGGAAGAAGGAGAAGTATCCGTCGCTATCCTTTTCCGGTTCGTAGAACTCCCAGCGCAGGCCCATCGTCAGCGACAGCCGCGAAGTGGCGCGAATCTGATCCTGGGCGTAGAGCGAGTAGTTACTTTCCGGCGCAAAATTCGTAAGAGAAGTCCCGCGTTTTCAATGGGCGCGCGGGGTGGACCGTGCGGGAGTGAACAAGGGGGCTTCGGGCGGCACCACTCCAGACATCGGGTACAGAACATAGTTCTCGAAAAATGTTCTTGACCCGATGTCTTGTCTTCCGTATCATTCTTATGAATGGGACACAAGAAGACCGCCCCCTCCGTCGATTCCCTCGTCTCTTCCGTTCCCTCGTTCTCTCAGATCCTCCGCGGTTCCCTGGTCGAGCGCCGGACCTTTCATTCCTCCGGCTGCTCCAAGTGCGCCGAAGGCATCGGCCATCCCCAATGGGTCGTCACCGTCACCTATCCCGGCGCCAGGACCAAGCAGGTCAGCGTCACCGCCGAGCAACTCCCCCAGATCCGCGCATGGATCGCCAACTATCGCCAGATCAAGGAAGCCCTCGAGGCGATCTCCGAGACCAACCTCGAATCGCTGCGCTCGGCGCGGGAGGCCGCCAAGGCCGTCTCCTCCGGTTCAGCCCGGCAGCGAGGCAAGTCATGATCACTGCGCGACGAATGCAGAGCGACTTCGCCGATCTGTGGATTCACGAAACCGTGCAGGAGTTGTGGGAGCCTTGGATGCGCCATGCTCACAAGGCTCTGCGCGACGACAATCTGGTCGACTTGGTCGAAGCGGAACTGAACCAGCGTTGCGCGAAGAGCAAGACGCGCGGGCGGCCCAGCTACCCGGTCGAGGTGGTCTTGTCGATGTTGCTCCTCAAGCATCTCCGGGACATGAGCTTCGCGACGGTGGTGCGCGAGGTGCGTGGCAATCTCGTCTACCGTCAGTTCACCGGCATCGGTGGTGGCACGGTTCCCGACGAGAAGACACTGGGGCGCGTGGCGCGGCAACTGGGCCCCAAGGCGATGAAGCGGATCCAGGCGCGCATGGTCGAGATCGCCCGGCAGGAAGGCGTGATCGAGGGGGTCCGAGTGCGGATGGACACGACGGTGGTGGAGACCGACATTCACTATCCGACCGACAGCAAGTTGATCAACGACGGCGTCCGTGTGTTGACGCGAGAGATGAAGCGGCTGGGTGGAGCGATCGGGCGGAAGGTCCGCGACTCCAGCCGGAGCGTCAAGCGGGGAGTGCTCGCGATCGCGCGGGCGAGCCGGAGCCGGACGGGGAAGGGGAAGCAGCAGATGAAGGCCGCCTACGGAAGATTGCTGGAGACCACGCAGCGAGTCGTGGGGCAGGCCAAGAGCGTGGCGCGGCAGACGGCGCTGGCGATTCCATTGTCGTCGGGCAAACCAGCCCGTCAGTGGAAACAACTGAACCGGATGATCCCGCTGGTGGAGCAGGTGATGCGGCAAACGCGCGCTCGTGTGCTGGAAGGCAACACGCGATCGGAAGGAAAGATCGTCAGCGTCTTCGAGCCACACACGGCGGTGATCCGGAAGGGCAAGGCGAGCAAGCCGACCGAATTCGGAAACCTGGTGTTGCTGGTAGAGGCGGAGAATCAGATCGTGACCACCTACCGGATCTGGGAGGGCAATCCGGCGGATGCAACGTTGTTGATCGAGGGGCTGGAGAGCCACATTGCCGTGATGGGGCGGGCGCCGAAACTACTGGCCGCCGACTCGGGGTTCTTCTCGGCGGCCAACGAGAAGCGTGCGATCGAGTTGGGAGTCGGCAAGGTCGCGATTCCGTTGAAAGGGAGCAAGAGCGTGGCACGGCTGAAGAAGCAGAAGACGAGATGGTTCAAGAACGCGCAGCGATGGCGGACCGGATGCGAAGGCCGAATCAGCGTGGTGAAGCGAAGGCATGGATTGCATCGATGCCGCTACAAGGGGCCGTCGGGGATGGAACGCTGGGTGGGATGGGGGATCATCGCCGACAACTTCACCAACATCGGCTGTCACTTGGCGGGACAAGAAGAAGCTGCCGCCCGAGCCGCGCGTCAACCAGCCGCCGCGGCGCCGCGATGATCCGCGGGTGAGTCTCCGGTACAGTGGCTTGAAAAAATCGGAAACGTAGAATCCGTTTCTTTGCAACACCGATTTTTTCGAGTGTGGCTTCGCTGCAACAGTCAGGCCCGCTGCTGCCCGCCCTCTGCACACCCGTTCCGGGCACCACCGAGCGACATGAGGCCCATGGTCCGCTACCGAGAAAGCGTCGCCTGCCGACCGAAAATCCCAAAGGTCGAATTTTGCGCCGGAAAGTAGCTAATATAGTCGCGGATTCGCTTGAGGCGGACCTCATCCTCTATAACGCGCCGGTCGACAGGAATGTAGAGCGGAATACGATCGACAAGTGCCTTCCTCGGCCACGCCGAGCCAATGTTTTCTTTATCTTAGTGACTAACGGAGGCGACCCCGACGCGGCCTATAGAATCGCCCGATTCCTTCAGCAAAATTACGAGAAGTTCACCTGCGCTATACCCGGACTCTGCAAGAGCGCGGGGACGCTCGTCGCGATCGGCGCGCACGAACTCGTGTTTGGACCTCACGGTGAACTCGGACCGATCGACGTCCAGCTTTCCAAGCGAGACGACATATTCGA
>CAZDGT010000245.1:0-5075 GCA_964504905.1 uncultured Bordetella sp.
CGAAACGCAGATTCTCAACGTCCTGATTGACAAAGCGGTGGAAGCCACGGCGCACAGGAACGAAGCCGTCGCTGCGTTTGAAACGGCAATAGGTCAATTCCCCAGTGGCCTACCCTACCCAGATGGGTCCCAGCGCATCAAGAATGCTTCTTCCGAACTTTCCCTGGCACGTAAGGAAATGATGATGGCACACAGCCGCCTCAATGACTATCTAGCGCGCAGGATCATACCGGAAGATCTGAGGCGGAGCGGATAACCCCGCGCCGGGACCGCATTGGTGCGATGGTCGGCAAATGGTGCGAACGGTGGGGGTCGAACCCACATGGCTGTTAACCGCTGGAACCTAAATCCAGTGCGTCTGCCAGTTCCGCCACGTTCGCGCGCTGACTTGACACCAGTGTAGCATCCGCTCTCCGAACCACCTGACTTCGCTCCGGGCTTAAAGTCTCTGGCGCTTGGGTCGAGAAGAACAGAGGGCACTGCGGCCCAGTCAGGCGGAGCTTGTGGTGGTGAAAATTCTTCGGCGTTCCGCGGTGCAAGGCACTCAGGCTGCGCGCTTCGATATCTCCCGCATTACGGGGCTGATTGGCATTATCGCCGGACTGGTAGCTCTGTGCGGCTGGTCCGTGCTGCCAGCCTATGTCATCCGCCATGTTTGGTTGGTTTCGCAGGTTCATCCCAATGCCGCGCTGGGATTCATTCTGGTTGGCTTCTCTCTGCGACTCACTCGCTTTGATCGCGCGACGCCGTGGGTTCACACCGCTTGCAAGCTTTTCCGCATTTCGGTGGGCGCCCTGGGACTGTTGTCACTAACAAATATTTGGTTTCATTTGAACCTGGGCATCGACAAATTCGTGGTGCGCGATCCCACCGCAGTCATGCCAGGCGCGATGCCGCAGGCAGTTGCTCTATGCTTCTACGTGCTGGGTTGTGCGCTCGTCCTGCTCACCGCCGGGCGAAGTTTGCCGTGCCAGATTCTGGGGCTCACGGTGACCACCATCGCGGTGGCCTCCCTGATCTCGAGCGGCTACGCGCTTCTGGCGCCACAGGTGCTGCCGGCCGACTTGACCATGCCCGCGATCACCGCGCTGGTATTGCTGATTTTGTCCCTGGGCGTGGTCAACGCCAACGCTCATCACGCTCTGATGACCGTGATGACCAGCGACAGCGTGGGCGGAGCCATGGCGCGGCGTCTGCTGCCCGCTTCCCTGGCGATCCCAATTGTGTTGGGTTTCTTGCGCCTGAAAGGTCAGGATTCGGGCTGGTTCGGGCCTGCCGTGGGTCTGGCCCTGCATGTTGTGGCCACCATGCTTTTGCTGGCTATTTTCATCTGGTGGAACGCCTCGGCACTGGATAAGATCGCCCGCGAGAACCGGCGCTTCGAGCATGCCGTACAGGATACGCAAGATGCTCTGCTGGAAATTCTTCGCTATGTGAACAATGCCGCATTCGCGCACGATCTGCAAGGAAACCTCACCTTCTTCAATGCCGCCGCGGAGCGCCTGTTTGGAGTGTCCACGGCCGACGCGTTGCGCCAGAAAATTCAAAGTGTGATCACTCCTCAGTCGGCGGACACGGCGCGCTCAATACTATCCAAGGGTCTGATTGGCGGCGCACGCCGCCCGGAGTCCCTGGTGTTGCGCACCAGCGCCGGCGAGCAGGAGTGTGCCGTGCTCACCACCGTGATGTGCGACCCCCATGGCAATCCGGTGGGATTCTTTTCCTTGGTCTCACCCCTCGTCTGCCCCGCCCCGCCGGAAGCGCCCACAAAGGATCACACAACGGACTCCGTTGCAGTAGCTTGAGAGGCGTGGCCCGTTAAGTAGCCGGGATGGGCGACGGCTTGGCGCCATGCTGCGCCACCAACTCGAGCAGAGTGGACGCTGTAACCGGCTTGGAAAGGTAGCCGTCCATCCCGCCTTGCAAGCATCGTTCACGGTCTCCAGTCATGGCATGCGCGGTCATGGCGATGATTGGGATATGCCCGCCCGTACATTTTTCTTTCTCCCGAATGAGCGCTGTGGCTTCGAAACCATCCATCTCCGGCATTTGCACATCCATAAGGATCAAGTCGAATCGTCGTTCTTCCAGGAGCCGCAAAGCCGCCAGCCCATTTTCCGCTACCACTACACGGTGCCCCGCCCTCTCAAGAATACGCAGGGCCACGCGCTGGTTAACGGCGTTGTCCTCGGTGAGAAGAATGTTGTAAGAAGGCCCCTCTTGCTCCTTGGGGGCGGTAGCGGGGACTGCGCCGGCGGCCTCTGCGGCGCGCGATGCCTCGCTTGCCGTCGCCGATACCATAGCCGCATGCAACTCGGCGCGGCGAACCGGTTTCGTGAGGTAGGACGACACTCCCAGCAGTCTGCACCGCGCGATGTCGTCGCCGCTATCGCCCGACGTCAGCATCAGGATTACGGTGCTGGTCAATTCGGGAGAATCGTGGATCCGCCTCACCAGTTCGAAGCCGTCCATTTCCGGCATATGGACGTCGGTCAGCACCAGGCTAAAGGGCTGGCCTCGCTGGACTCCCCGCCGCAAGAGGGCGAGCGCTTCCGGCCCGCTGGCCGCTGGAGCCGGCAGCATCCCCCAGCCCCACAGCATGTCCGCCAGAATGCGGCGGTTGGTGAGATTGTCGTCCACCACCACCACCCGTATGCCCGCTAGACAGACCGCCTCCGCCAGCTTTGCAATCTGCCGGCTTTCGTGCGAAACTCCGAGCTCTGCGGTGAAATAGAAGCAACTCCCTTTTTGGGGCGCGCTCTCCACCCAGATCTCTCCGCGCATCGCCTCCACCAGCCGGGCGGAGATGGTCAAACCCAGGCCAGTGCCGCCAAACTTGCGCGTTGTGGAACCATCGGCCTGCGAAAACGCGTCGAAAATCATCCTTTGTTTGTCCGTGGAGATACCAATCCCTGTATCGCGAACCGAGAAGCGCAAGCGCAGCCGATCGGCGGTTCGAGACTGCAGCCCGACCTCCAGTTCGACCTCGCCCTGCTGCGTGAACTTGACGGCGTTCCCCAGCAGATTCACCAAAACTTGGCGGATGCGCGTGATGTCCCCCACCACATGCTCCGGGACCTCCGGCAGCACATCGCCACTGAGCTCCAAACCTTTTTCGTGCGCCCTCAACGCCAGCGCCCGGACCGTCTCCTCCACCAAGTCACGGAGATTGAACGAGATGGGATCCAGCTCCAGCCGGCCGGCCTCGATCTTTGAGAAATCCAGAATGTCGTTGATCACGGAGAGCATCGATTCCGCGGACGTCTTCACGGTGTTCAAATAGTCCCGCTGCTCGGCGTTCAGGTCGGTATCGAGCACCAGCTCCGTCATTCCCATTACGCCATTCATGGGCGTCCGGATCTCATGGCTCATGTTGGCGAGGAACTCGCTCTTGGCGCGGCTGGCGGCCTCGGCCTTCTCTTTGGCGGCTAGCAGCTGCGTGTTCGATTTGACCAGTTCTCCGGTGCGCGCCGCCACCGTCTGTTCCAACTCGTCGCGGTTCCGTAGCAGCGCCTCATCCCGCTGCTGGATCTCCGCAAGCATGAGGTTAAAAGTATCGGTGAGTTGCCCCAAGTCGTCGTCGGACTGTTTCACCGCGCGCGCGCGATAGTTCTTGCCAAACGACACCAGGCGAGCCACCGAAGCCAGATGCGCGATGGGTTCCAGAATGGGGCGCTGCAGCCGGGACGAGAGGGCTACGGCCAATAGGGACGCTCCCGCTATCACTGCGAGGACGACCCAAAGAAAATGTTGGAGCTGGCCCGTCAGTTCTTCCAGATCGGACTCCAGCACGACTGTCCCAATCTTTTGTTCGCCGGTGCGGATGCTTCTAAATACAAGCAAGCGGTTAGAATCGAATCCGCTTCCATCGGTCTGCAACAGCGGGGGAGCGCCCGCGTCCTGGCCGGCCGTACGCCGGTAACTTGCAAAGAGTTTTCCATCGGCCGAGTAGAGGAAACCCGCCGTTACATGCTGCTTTGCCCGCAGCGTCGCCAGAAGCTCTTCGGCAGCCTGTGAATCCTTAAAGGTAAGCGCCGCTGTGCTGTTGGCGCTGAAGATGTCGGCCAGCACGCCCAGATCGTGGCGCATCCTGTCCCGGCCCTGAATTTGATCGTCGATCAGCAGGGACGTGCTTGCCAGCAGCATGGCCGTGATCCCCACAATCATGCTGGCAAGCTGAAGTTTTTGCGCAACCGGAAGGTTCCGGTAATATGCGGGCATCCTCATCGCTGCATTCTCACGATCTGGGCCAGACTGAGCAGCTTGGAACTGATGCGGAGCCTGGCATGGTCCGCCGCCTCGAGCGCCACTTGGATGCGCACGCGCTCGCCTTCGAGCCGGAATGCAATGATCCCGCCCTGGTCTGTGAAATCGCTGGTTTCTCCGACTGTGAGAACTCCAAAACCTTTTGACGCCTCGATCCAGGCATGAGTCCGCTTGCCGTCGGCAGTCCCGATAAACAGAATTTGACACCCGCCAGCCTGCGGCGCGTTGGGAAGTTGCCGCACGACAAATGTCCGCCCCCCGACTTTCTTGCCTTGCACCATGTCTTCGAGCGTCGAACCGAAGGGATTTTGACCGGCGATACAAATCCCTATCGGGTCACTGGATTTCCCGAAGGTTCCCAGCGGCCACTCCACGAACTTGGCAAAGTTGTAGAGAAACGCGGCTTTTACCTGATACTCGTCGAAGGCTAATGCCTGGGCGCGAATCTGAAGCGCGCACGCTGCCAACAGGATGAGAGTGAGCGTGGGATTCATTTCCGGCATGCTCAAAAGCGCCATGTGATCTTTCCGAAAGCGCTCCGCTGATCCAGCATATGATTGATGCTTTGGGTGTCGGGGAACTCCGCATGCCTTGGC
Organism: uncultured Bordetella sp.; assembly: GCA_964504905.1. Lineage (GTDB taxonomy): Bacteria > Acidobacteriota > Terriglobia > Bryobacterales > Bryobacteraceae > Palsa-187. The sequence continues at coordinate 4,863 of CAZDGT010000245.1, forward strand.
TGCAGAAGATTCTGGCCAACCAGGCTAACCTCGATGAACTCTCCGATCCGCCATCCAAATCGGGTGTCCAGCCGCACATAGCCGGGGATATTTCCCGCCGCCAAACTGCCGGTGTAGCCGATGGTCTGATCCCACTCGAAGCTGCGCCCCAGATTGACGAAAGAGCGCAACTGAGCGCTCCGCCTTGGCGAATAGCCCGGTAGCCGTTCAATG
>CAZDGT010000246.1:0-1601 GCA_964504905.1 uncultured Bordetella sp.
TGGGCGTGAACCAGAACCAGAGGGTCATCACCACGGTGAGGATTTGAGCCGTATCGCGCAGATAGACCTGAAGGCTGGCTACGAACCAGCCGACTCCGACGGCGAAAAGTCCGACAAACAGCATGTACAACGGGAGCAGCAGCACCATCGGGCTGACCGACTTCAACACCACGACCGAGGCGAGCATCACCAGCAGCAAAGCAATCAGGTGGTGGATCAAGGAAGACAAAAAAATGGAAACGGGCACTACTTCGGCGGGAAATAGGGTGCGGGTAATGAGAGTTGCGTGTTCCACCATACTAGGGGCCGAGCGCAGGACCGTATCCTGGAACAGCAACCAGGGCAGCATTCCGCAGAACAAAAACATGGTGTAGTTCTGCGTGACCGAGCCTGGGGGCAGCTGCGTTTTCAGGCAGATCTGGAAGATGAAGGTCCAGCTCAATAAGAGCACTAACGGATGGATGACGCCCCAGATCCAGCCGGCGGCGGAGCCGACGTAGCGCTGCTGAAAGTCGCGGCGGACCAGCTGGGCCACCAGTGAACGCCGCTGCACCAGATTGCGCAGGAAGTGCCGGCCTGGAATATGCTTCACGCTAAGAGTGTAAACTGATCGTGTGCGCTGTGTCCTTAGCGCGGCGTTGGTTCTCGCCGCCTCCACGTGGATTTCGCCGGCGACTGCGGCCGGTCCCCCTGTCGCAGATCTAGGCAAACTTAGCTATTACATTGAATGGCGTTTGATCCATGCTGGCGACGCGGAGCTGGAAATGCGCGATTCGGAGGGCCGCCTGAAGCTGGATTCGGCGGGGCTGGTTTCGGCGCTGTTCAAGGTGGATGACACGTAAACCGTGCGCTACGAACAAGCGTTTTGCGCCAGCTGCAGCCTGATGGATTCGAAAGAAGGCAAGCGTCACCGGCAGACCACGGTGACTTACGACCGCAGCCAGAACCGCGCCTCGTGGGTGGAGCGCGATGTGCTGAAGAATAACGAGGTGTTGCGGAGGGCGCAAGTGGACGTCCCGCATTGCGTTCACGATGTCCTGGGCGGAATACTGGCGCTGCGAGGTCTTGCACTCGAACCCGGCCAGAGTGCGCTGGTGCCCATTAGCGACGGCCGCCGGGCCGCGCAGGTGAAGGTAGATGCACAGGAACGCGAAGAGGTAGAGACGCCGGCAGGTACCTTCAAAACCATTCGCTACGAGGCGAACCTAATGAATGGCGTGGTGTACCCGCGGAAAGGGAGGCTCTTCGTGTGGATGTCGGACGATGCCAAACGGGTGCCTGTGCAGATTCGGGTACGGCTGGCGTTCCCCATTGGAACGGTGACGCTGCAACTCCAAAAGGGGCAACCGAAATGACGCGCCCGGTACTGGCGATAACCGCTTTACTGTTCCTAACGGTGGGAACTGGGCCGGCGCAAGGTCCAGCGGGATCTGTAATGGGTGCGCTGCTGCCCAACGCCCAAGTGAACGAACTGTGCGGACGGCTTGGGGAATTGATGGAAGCGGGCGGCGTGGCGATTCCGGAACTGCAGCGGGCGGCGGCTCCCGTGATCGAGAATACGCGGCAGAATTGCATCCAATTGAGGTTGCGGCCGGGGCGTG
>CAZDGT010000247.1:0-12605 GCA_964504905.1 uncultured Bordetella sp.
TGCAGCACATGTTGCGCGGTCGTTGGTTAACCATGTCGTTGGGCAAGGTACTGCTTCTGATGTAGTCAAGACCGGAATGCTGAGATGTGTTCCTGTAATGCAGGCGTATGGAGCACATCTCGCACTCCAGGTACATGACGAGCTTGTCTTCTGGTTGAAGGAAGATACAGCAGAACTAGCCCTGAAGTACCTGAAGCTAGCAATGGAGAGCATTCAGCTACCTAATGGTGTAAGCCTGAAGGTAGATGCGCATATCGGGCGTACCTGGGAGGAAGCAAAAGGATGAGAGTACACGAGTTTGACAAAAGTTTTACTGCAGGCAACGTGAGTTACCTGTCAGTAACGTACGCCGGACCTGCACGTGATGTAATTATAATTACGAGGTACGGACTTAACCAATCACTACGTAATCTAAGACTCGGTAAGTTCGGGGTAACTATTTGAGTGCCCCCAAGAAACAGTGTGCTTGCGGTAACAGCATGGCGTTCTACGCTAAACAATGCCGGAAATGTTACCTAGAAAGGATCGCGTCGACAGCGCCTCCGCTAGCAGCACTGCATAAATATCGTGCGGCTAATCCACGTGCAGGTGTAGAGGTCAACAGGGCATGGCGGCTTAGAACACTTTACGATATGACGATCGAAGAGTATGATAAACTCCTCGATTACCAAGAGGGTGTATGCGCGATTTGCCAGAAACCCTCAAAAAAGATCCGCCTATCTGTAGACCACGACCACAAGACCGGCGAGATCAGAGGTTTACTATGCACGATGTGCAACAGACATTTGAGCGAGCGTATCAGCACTGACTGGTTGTTAGCTGCGTATGAATACCTGGATGCGCCTCTAGTGTTCGATGCCCTGGGGCGCGTTCCAGTCGGTGTTAAGGGGCGTATCGGAAGTAAGAAGCGTAAAAAGAAGAAGTAACTTCTTTTTGCAACAGAATTGTGATTAGGAAGGGAGTGACTATAGATAAGATGAAACGGGCGATTGAGATGTTAGAAGAATACGCGAAGAGAAAGGTTAAGTAATGACTATCAAGGTTACTAGCGGTCGTGGTGCTGCACGCTTCTACGCTCCCGAGGACGGCATGTACATCATGGAGTTTATTGGGCGTGAGGATACGACTAAGCGTGCGTGGCAGAGCGAAGAGGAAGAGCCTGCATGGCGGTTTAAGTACCGACTCTACGACTTTTCCACTAAGGCTCCCGTGACTGATCCTGAGACTGGTGAAGCTGCTGTCTACCAGGATCGTGTGAAGCAGAGCCTGAACACTCGGAGTAATGCGTACACCCGGCTGACCGCGCTTCTTCGGCGTGAGCCCGTGGATGGTGAGACTGATGACTCATTGTTTGCTGAGGCTGAGGGTAAGCGTTGCTTTGGTACGTTTGCTGGTGGTTGGCTGAAGACCAGCGTTCGTATGCCTGAGGGGATGTAATGGAAATTCTCCTGACCCCAATCTTTGGGATTCTTCTGCTTAATGTTTGTGCACGATATTAATTTGCACGGTTAGGAATTTCCTTATGACCCTGATTCTCGGTCCTACTCGTACTGAGTATCCGGGAATCTGGGGATATGGACGAGTAGTCGGCAGTCCTGTTACTGCCGACATCTCATCTCCATTTGGTCCCCGGATTCCGTTTCTTACTCCTGTTGGTTGGACTAGTGACCACCACGGAGGTATTGACCTCCCGGCTGCTGGTGGTACGCCTATTCTCCACGCTGGAGATGACGGCGTTTGCACTGCTGCTGGGCCTGCGCTGACTGGCTTTGGCAACTGCGCATTTATCCGATGTGACTCAGGCCACACCCTGTTGTACGCGCATATGCAGCCGGGCCTGCATGTAGGTGTAGGCCAGCGGGTTACTCGTGGTGGTGTGATCGGGCAGGTAGGTACTACTGGAGCTAGTACGGGTGATCATCTGCATTTTGCAGTAATGCGTGCTGACGCTCCTCGGATTACCAACGTCAACACCTGGTTCGCCAAGGAGTTGTTCATCAACCCGATGGACTATTTTGCTGACGTGGTTACTTCTGGTACTGTGGCTGTAGAAGTTGAGGACACCAGCCCGGAGTCAGAGCGTATGATCCTTGAGTTCGTTGAGAACAGCCTGAAGGCTCTAGCGGCTAACCCGCCTGAGGACTTTGCTGCTGCTCTTGTTGAGCTTCAGAATCGTGTTAACTACCTGCGGAGTATTCTGTAGTGCGCATCCACACTCCCGTTTTCCCTACGAATTTCTTCGCGAAAGGGCATACGCCAGGTTTGCTAGGTGCGTGGGGTGACGAAGAACGTACGATTGATGCAAGATTCCATAGTGAAGGAATGCATATCGAGTACGCTAAGATGTGGATAAAGATCTAAGTGACTCTACTGGAGTCAGCACTTGAGTATGCTGCTAAGGGGTGGGCGGTTTTTCCGCTCGCCTCTGGCACCAAGATTCCTATGGCCGGTAGTCACGGGTACAAAGATGCCACTACCGACCTAGCGCAAATTATGAAGTGGTGGAATGACGTACCAGATGCTAACATCGGAATTGCAACTGAAGCCAGTGGACTCCTGGTTGTTGATGTTGACCCACGTAATCTAGGTTACGAATGGGAGCACATCGAAGAAGTCCATAGCAACACCTATGTGGTGAGTACAGCAGGAGGTGGGCTGCACGCCTACTACCAACTACCAGACTTCCCACACGTCAAGAGTATTGCTCCGGGTGTTGACATCAAGGGGTACGGAGGTTACGTTGTTGCGCCTCCATCTACTACAGAACAAGGGTTCTACTCTGATGTAGTTAGACTAGGCGTACCGCCCCTTCCAGAATGGCTCCAGACGCTCTGTAAGGCAAATCTGAGGCCTCCAGTGCTAAAGATGATGTCCAGTACGTCTCCGCTAGATGACCGTCCTGGTAGCCTTTACAACGCGGATGCAACATGGGAAGAAATCCTAGAGCCTCATGGCTGGGTGAAAGTGAGAACAGGTAGTGAGGGTGAAGTATATTGGCGTCGCCCAGGGAAAGTACTGGGAATCTCAGCCGTATCAGGGGGATCTGCTGAGGATGTATTCTGGTGTTTCTCATCTTCGACCGTACTGGAATCAGAGGCGTCTTATAACAAGTTCGGTCTCTATACTCATCTGAATTTCAACGGGGATTACAGTGAAGCTGCAAGGTCCCTCAGTGACAGATACACAGCAGGAGGTATACGAGTCACCTCTTTCAGCAACAATTCTGGACAGAATGACCCAATCATTCTTCCTGGTACAGGGGACATGGGTGCCGATCAGAGTGATAGCGACAACACTTTACATTCAGAAGAAGAAGTACGTTATCGGCCCAACCTTATACGGGAATACATCGAATACGCAGGACGAAGAACTGACGCATCACCAGATTATCATGAGGCAGTTATCCTCGGGCTCCTTGCTACTCTAGCTGGAGATACAAGGGCTAACCTCTCTGTAGGACAGCTACCGCTGAACTTGTATCTCCTACTCGTGGGTCCTAGTACTCGTAGTCGTAAGAGTACAAGTCAAAAGATTGGTAAAGAGCTACTAGAAGCTGTAATGCCTGATGCCCTACTGGCTGATAGGCTTACTGGTGAAGGTGCTATTTATAATCTAGCTGCTCGCGGGTATATGAGTAGCCTCTGGATGCCTGATGAATTTGGTGTAACACTGAGTCAGGTGTATACCAGGGACTTCATGAGGCCACTAGAAGAGTTGTTTCTGACGCTGTATGGAGAGAACAAGTATGTTTATCAGCGTGCTGGGTCTGTTGTTAACGTTAATGGGGTTCGTCTTTCTATCACAGGCGCTGCGACTCCACAATCTATTGCGGGCGCGGGGCCGGATGCAGTCCTCAGTGGCCTACTACCTCGGTTTGGTGTTGTTTTTCCTGATGTGCGGCCTCACGGGCTTGAACTTCGGAGTGGGTCTGGGCTACGTGATCAACAGTTTGCCCTAATTAGTAAGCTTCAAGCCATTATGGCAGCATGTAACGCAGGCGGATCAGCACATCGGAGTATTGACTTTACCCAACCAGCAATGGACGTTCTGAATAACGTAGCTGCTGAGTTCGAGGGTGATGTAAATGCTGTCCGCCTACCTATCATGTCGTACAAAGTAGCTGCTCTAGCTGCGCTATCTGACCTACGGTTTGAGGTTACTACAGATGACGCAGAATACGCGGTAAGTGTTGTACGTAAGTGGCGGATAGGTGCGAATAAACTAGACCCGTATCTACGGCGGAAGACATCTGACCTGGAACTGGACAGGACGATCCAGTCAGTAGAAGCATTTCTTAAGCAGCATGGAGGCTCAGCCTATCGAATGAATATCTCTCGTACTCTTAAGCTGAGTGCGACACAAGCTAAATCTATTAGAGACACCATGCTCGAATGGGGCATGATCTCCGTGAATAATGAAGGTCAAGAAGTTTGGTCCCTGAATACCTATCCTTCCAATTAGACGACAACTTCGTTGAGCAGTACCACGCTCTTGAGGATGCTGTTCCTCCTTTCGGGTCTGCACTAGGTGAAGCTACCTTTTACCGTACCTACAGTAGGTCTGATAATCCTCGGCTGCCAGAAGGTAGCATGGAGAAGTGGACCGATGTAGTCCGTAGAGTTATCGAGGGCATGCACAGTCTTGAGAAAGACCACTGCCTCGATAACAACATCAACTGGAACGAAGACAAGGCTACGCAGGCTGCGCAAGAAGCATTTGATCTGATGTACCACTTCAAGTGGACACCCCCAGGTAGGGGGATTCAGTTCATGGGTACACGACTTATCCACGAAGAGAAGGTAGTAGAAGCACTCCAAAATTGTTCCTTCAGAAGTACAGCTTATATTGACACCGAGTATGGTGCGCCCTTTGAGTGGTTGATGTCGATGTCTATGCTGGGTGTGGGTGTAGGCTTTGATGTTCTGGGTGCGGGTAAGGTGATGGTAAGTCTTCCTCCTACGCAGGGAGCTTTCCACTGGACTATTCCTGATACTAGAGAAGGATGGGCCGAGAGTGTTAGACTTCTTGTCGATTCTTATCTTGGCAACCTACCTCGCATTGTTTTTAACTATGACGGAATTCGTCCTGCGGGTGCTCCTATCCGCAGATTTGGTGGGACGGCGTCCGGTCCACAGGCTCTTATTGAGTGTCACACTGATATTGCTCGCGTGCTCTCTCGCAATGCTGGGACTGCAATCACTTCAGAGACTATTACTGACATCATGAACATCATTGGTGTTGCTGTCGTAGCTGGCAACACAAGGCGTAGTGCTGAAATTGCGCTAGGTAATCCTGATGACTACGCATTTATCAACCTCAAGACGCCTGACGCACTCAAACGTAGGCCGTGGGCATTCCTATCTAACAACAGCGTCTATGCCACTAAGGGTATGGACTACACAGAAGTAGCCAAGCTGACCTACGAGAATGGTGAGCCTGGGTATGTCTGGATGGAGAACATCAACAGTTACGCTAGAATGAACAAGGTAATTGATACCTCGGACAAAGCTGTTGGTGGAAATCCATGTTTTGAGCAACCACTTGAAGACTACGAGATGTGTACTCTAGCTGATCTGTACCTGCCTAACATCTCACCAGAAGAGCGTAGGCTTACAGTCAAGCACGCCTATAGGTATGCTAAGATTGTGACGATTGCTAACCAGTACATCAAGAACTTCCGTAGTCGTGAAGTAATGATGCGGAATAGGCGTATTGGCCTCAGCCAGACTGGTGTAGCACAATTTTATGAGCAGTACGGACCTACTGTACTAGCAGGTACACTGGAGGAAATGTATGGATACGTACAGCGTTACGACGCTCTCTACTCGCAGTGGTACGGAATCAATCGCTCGATACGAACTACCAGTATTAAACCCGCAGGGACTGTTAGTCTCCTTGCAAATTCTACACCGGGTGCACATTTTAGTGTAGCTGGTGAGTACTATCTTCGCAGGGTGAACATGAAAGCAGGTAGCCCTCTAGCTATCATGCTGTCTGATCTCGGATACCCCGTAGAGCCCAGCGTCTATAGTGCTGATACATGGGTTGTGTCCTTTCCTGAGAAGCTACCATTTGCTGTCAGGAGTGAATACGAAGTTCCTATTGAGGAACAGCTTGTAGTCGCGGAAATCCTCGCTAGGTACTGGGCTGATAACAATCCTAGCGTTACGCTTAAGATCGACCGCAGCAAGGTTACCGTAGAGGATGTGGTACGCTTACTCCAGAGGGCTGAAGGTACTCTCAAGGGAGTGTCATTCCTACCCCTGGACTTCGGGATTTATGAGCAGACACCATTCGAGCCGTTGACTAAAGAGGAGTACGAAAAGCTGACATCTAAGATTCCTGTACCGTTCCACCTGACAGGTGAGGTACACGGACTACACGAAATTGATGACAGGTTTTGTGGTGCTGACGGTTGTGAGATCAAAGAGTTTATTGCTCAGGTACGGGAGAGTATTAATGTCTAATTCCGTCCTGATTATCCACCTGAGAGGGGGTGAGCGGTGCGATTCGAGTTCAACCCACGAGATCGATTGGTCCCATTCATCGGAGTGTGCTGGTGGGATGGCGAGGTGATCGTGTCGCTGTGGCCGCTGGTGTTCCGTTTCGGACGTGCGCCATCACTCGCTGGCTGGCGCAGAGTGGACGGCGTTGATGGCTACGTGCGCGAGCGCGAGTCAGTGGAGCCCGCCGATGCCTAACCCAGAAGAAGCACGCGAGGCGGCGTGGCGCACATGGCTGGGTGAGTCCATGCACGGAGAGAGCGGGTTCCGTTTTGCTTGGGACGCACGCGGACGCTATGACGAGCAGCGGATCGCGGAGCTGGTGGAGGTAGCTAGCGAGATACGCCCCTTACAGGCAACGGGTCCGGATTGGTGGCGTTGTGCGCTTTGTGGGCACAAGGAGCGACAGTTGACGCGCGATCCCGCCGCAATGCATGACGCAAACTGCGCATGGTTGGCTCTACGCGCCGCCCTCGCTGCACTAGAGGAGGCTGGGAGTGACGGCTAAACATGAGCGGGGTAAGCGGGCCATCGTACTGGCTGTGATGGTGTTTCTAGTGCAGCGGCTGGGCCTCGCCATGTTCCCCGGTTACGACTGGTGGTGGGTGGCATTCCTCGGGGTGGGACTGCTGCCCGTGCTTTGGTACGTGACTCCGTTCGAGAAGGCCGTGCGCGAGGTCGAGCGCGCCAGCGAATCAACATTATCAATTCAGCACATAGCTGCGCTTAAGCACCACAACAAGGAATGTGGTGTATGCAAAGAGCTTAATAAGCTGATGTCGCAGCATATGAAGCCTGAGACCAGGGATAATCCTAATGATGTGAGTAGAGCTAAAGAGCAGTCAAACGAGGCAGCAGAGAGAAGCTACGGGCATTAACGAAAATGCATAGCAGGCATACTGATTTAGCATGGGCCGCAGGGTTTTACGATGGAGAGGGATCTGTAAGCGTCACAGGATCTACACTGCAGTATAAAGAGGGTAGAACCTCCATTTGCATTAGCGTAGGTCAGGTGAATCGCGAACCACTAGATAAGTTAACAGATATCTTTGGTATCGGCGAAATCTACGGCCCTTACGCTAGAGGTGGTACATCACAGCCTATTTACCTGTACAAGGTTTACGGCTACGTAAACGTACAATACGTAATAGCCCAAATGTGGTCGTATATCAGCTCTGCTAAGAAAGCACAAGTGCGCAAGGCATTTACGCAGTTCGATTTCAACCGGAGGAAACCCAGGATAGCACACTGCGTAGTCGACAAACATGACATCAAGATAACTCCTAGGGGTTATCGTAAGTGTAGAACATGCAGAAACACAAAGGAACGGAACAAACGTGCCGAGTCAAGAATTACCGTTTAGTATTTATGATGTGTTGCACGGTGTTCACCGTATGGCGCAAAAGCCAGAAAACATACTGGGAGAGCGTACTAAACCGCGCGCGTCTAATCTGTTCCACGATGCCCGAGAATTAGCCTACTACATGGCGGGCGTTCCCCTGAGTAATCCTCATGCGTTTAATGAAGAGCGCATGGATGGGGCTATGACTGCTGAGCAGGGTAGGATCTTTGAAGACCTTCTTGTAGGTGCTATCGAGAATATGGATCTTCCAGAAAAGTACGTCGTTGAGGACAGGCAGATTAGCCTTCCTGAGGACTATTTTGTTACTGGACATCCAGATGGTAGAATCGGTAGGTATCTATTCGAGTCTAAGTTGTACGGGAGATTCGCGTATAAGGAGATTGCTCGGCAGGGAATCTGGGGAGCTAAGGGACGTGACGTACTAGCTCAGTGTGCTATGTATTGTGACGCTCTTGATCTTGATGGCGCGTACATCTTTATTACTTCCCAGGATGCGAGTTCTATGCGGTATGAGCTGCGGAATAGTGACCACCATCCTAAGATGATGATCTTCTCAGTTGACCGTAGTAAGCTCCAGCCTCTGATTCCACAGCTTAAACTGCGTGCCGAGTGGTTTACTAACTGGAAGAAATACGACGGCAATCCCGCTAATGTGAGTTGGGAGAATGAGCCTAATCCTAAGAAGTTTCCCTGGTCCTATTCTGAGTACATCGACAGAGCAATTGTGGATGGGCCTGGTACGAAACAGGCTCCTCCAGCATTTATTTGGGAGTAGTAATCTAAGTGGCTAAGTGGCATACGTGTCCTGAATGCATTGGTACTGGGAGTATCGAATGTTCATGGTGTCTCGGTACTGGTGCTAATCTGGATAATGACAGGATTTGTAGGGAGTGTAGTGGAGATGGTGAATTCGATTGTGAGGACTGTGAAGGACTAGGAGGCTATTACAAGGAAGAGGACGAAGATGAGGATTAAACGGAGACCCGTGGACTCAAGTGAGATACGGTTTGTTACACGAGATGAGGCACCACTACTGTCTAACGTTAGACAGTCAGCATTTCCGACTATGGAAATGGGTAAATATCTGATAGCTTCTGATCGTATATGGCTTAGGGTGTGATCTACGACCATCTAGGTAACAAGTGGCAAGTAGGTAATGCAGAGCCAGCTACACGACTAATTTCTAAACTTAAGAAGCGGCACTACGACTTCATCGTACTTCCGTTTCGTGTACTAGCTCTAGGTGAAGATGACCTTCTGACTTATACAGCCGAAGGAGTAGTTAATAACCAGAGACTTCAGGATTGTCTATACGTTCTAAGGGAGAAGTAATATCCGTACCGTAGTTGTTGACCTCGAAACGTCTGGCTTCAAGGCTGATATCGGCACTCTGCTGGTAGCCTGCTTTGGTGAAGTTGATAGTACTGGTAAGATTCGTAAGATGGAGACCCGTACGATTCATGACTTCCAGGGCAGTACTGCTCAGCGTGAGAAGCAGTTGTGTCTGTGGACTGTTAAGCAGTGGGAAGCTGCTGACATCATCATCGGACAGTACCACTCAGTCTTTGACCAGAAGTTCCTTCAGGGTGTTATGCTTCGTCACAAGATTCAGAATGGGCTACTTGCCCCTCGTATTCTGATTGACCTCGTGATGATTGCTCGTGGTAATTTTGCTATGAGCATGTCTATGGCTAACGTCCTGAATGTGCTAGGCTTAGGTAGCAAGGATGCACCTAATAAGAGCGACTGGCGGGAGGCCAACCACGGTGATCCAGCAGCGGTCAAGCGTATTGCTGAACGGTGTAAGTCAGATGTGCGTAACACCGTTAAGATCTGGGATGAGTTCAAGCCGCTGTACTACCGTAAGAAGGGTAAGTAGTCTTGATCTATCTCGCCTCGGCGTATACGCATCCTGACCCTTCTACGATGGCATTCAGGTATGATGCGGTATGCAGGCTTACTGGAAAGCTCCTGGCTGAAGGTAAGGTGGTGTACTCGCCTATCGCGTATTGTCATCATATCCAGCTATTGTGCCCTGAACTGGGTACGAAGTGGGAGAACTGGGAGCCTATTGACCGTAAGTTCCTTGAACTTTGTGACGAAGTGTGGGTGTTCACACTAGACGGCTGGGATCGTAGTGAAGGCGTACTAGCTGAAATCAACATGGCTCATCAGATGGGTAAGCCTGTACGCTATATTGATCGAGCAGGGAGGATCGATTGATCAAACTAGCTTTGTGTGGAAGCGTAGGTGCTGGTAAGACTACGATTAGTAATGCGGTTTGTGCTATTAAGGCTGGTAAGCGTCTGAGTTTTGCTGATAGTCTACGTTCTGAACTAGCTCAGGCTATTTCTCACGTAGACTCCATGCGGCTAGTTCCGTATGGGGGTGGCTTCGAGTCGGATATGCGAATGCATATCTACGAGGCTATGACAGACGTATCTACCAAGGAGGAATACCGTAGTCTGCTTCAGGCATGGGGTGAGTACAGGCGTAACCAGGATGTTGATTACTGGGTTAATGCGTTTAGCTCCAGGCTAGATGCAATCAACCTATTGGGTAATGCTGGTGCTGTCTGCGTAGATGATTGCAGGTACCCGAATGAGTATTCCCTACTGAAGCGTAGGGGATTCGTATTTGTCCTGCTAGAAGATAATGAGAACGTACGGGAGTTGACGAGTACTCAACAGGCTCATAGTAGCGAAGAGCACTTCTCGGATTTTGAGTATGATATTATGCTTCCGTACCAGCGAGGACCTATTGCTCAAGCACATATCCTATTGGAGCAGTTGAGTGCGGCTTAGCAATCTTGGTTTGAACAAAGCTGTCACCGCTGATGCTGCTGGTAACGCTGTTTACGGTTGGATATACGAAGCTGCGTCCATAGGTGTACCTGATATCGTGCATATGGGTAAGTCTGTAGTGTGCTACTTCCCTAAAGGGAGTATTTTGGTATGAGCCTCAGTAAAGAAGAACTACGTAAGCTAGCTCAGGATTTCTGGGGTAGTACCGGGAATCCTCTGGATGTGGATATTGCTGTAGCTGTGGCTATGGCTGAAAGCGGAGGTGTGGTAGACGCTGTTAATGACAATTATCCAGAGCACCAACCTGATCCTGAGAGCATCTACAGGTACGACTACGGGCTGTGGCAGGTAAATAATGTCCACGGATTTAGTTCGTACTACCTCGTGAAGTATCCTGAGTACAACGCAGCTTGTGCCAAGGATGTCTGGGACAGGCAGGGTTGGAAAGCCTGGAGCACGTATACGTCTGGTATCTACAAGAAGTTTCTGGAGGTTTAGTTGGAGTATTTGTGCCTATTGGTCGGTCCAGGTGACCGAGTTACACTCCCCACAGGTGGGACGATTGAACGTATTGATCGTGCGTATGGGGGTGCGTACAATATCCTTATTCGTATTGCTAGCGAAAGTTAAATCTAATGCTTTTCCCTACGTCTACTCTTGGTAAGTTTGTTCGTGACTTTGTGATTACCGCAGCAGGTGTTATCCTGCTGAGTATTGCTAATGATGCTGGTCAGTTCGGTATCCCCGAGACCTACATCCCGTTTGTGGCTCCTGTTGCTCTGCTGCTCTACCGCAAGCTGCGTGAATCTGTGTCTAGTGGTCAGTAACAATTGGGGTTCTGAGTTTGGTGTAGTCCGTAAGGAACTGGAACGGGCGGAAGCTAAGTTTCCCCCGTTCCGTTCTCCTCATGAAGGACTTGCTATCATTCAGGAGGAGTTTGAAGAGTTCAAGAATGAGGTCTTCTGGGGTAGCAAAGAGCGGCAGCTAGAAGAGGCTATCCAGTTAGCAGCTATGGCTATTCGGTACATCAAGGATTGTACTTGAGCCTCTAGGAAGCCTCTCAGCAGCATGAAAAAGCCGGGGTGGTGATTACCCCGGCTTTCTCTATTAAACGCCCAGATTTGCCTTACAACGCGTCTGAGAGGATTCTAGCTGGTAGCTGCTGCATTCATCTGGCCCTGGAGTACATCAAGTTCAGCAGCCGCAGCAGCAGCAGCCTCACGCAGTACACCAGCCTCAGCCCCGGCCGCAATAGCTGCGTCCAATGCAGCCCTGATCTCAGCCAATTTAGCCGCTACCCCAGCAAAAGAGGCTTTAGTCTCCTCTACTTCTCGCCTGAGGTCATCAACTTCTGCCATTAAGTGCTCTCCTTGTCGCTTAATAAGATTCAGTAGATTAAGTGTCTTTGGTCCTGCTTCTGTTCTGATTGTGAAGTCTAGCTTCAATACTCCTTCCTTCTACTACAACTTAATATATGGGAGTACTTCGGTTAGAAACCAACCGAAGAAACTCGCTACGCCTAAACCGCCAGCACCCATAAGAACATTCTTCTGTTTCTTTGTGGGTGCGCGGTCGTCGAGATCAGTCTTCAGGTCCTCTACGGCATCCCGCAGATTACGGTGATCAGCTTTTAGGGCCGCTACTGTCTCAATAAGACCTTCACGGCCATTGCCGAGCAGAGCCTTGTGCATCTCACTGACCATCGTTTCCGTGCGGACTAGCCGTTCACGGATAAGTAGGACTTCGTTAGCGTCCACTTCCATCTAAATATTCCTACCGCTATCCGTGCGGGGACCTGTCCTATGTATATGAGCTAGTATACGTTAGAGAAATACCTAACTTAGCAATCGTATGCCCTTATGCAGCCTCCGCCGTCAGCTTCGTTAGCACGGCTACGACTTCATCAAACGTTGTCGTGCCTGCCGCCGTATCATT